>JBCDAG010000129.1:0-17608 GCA_039186165.1 Cyanobacteria bacterium P01_F01_bin.53 | reverse complement strand
GAAAAGCTTCTACACACTTTTGCCTAAGGGATAGCTTGCTAAGAGGAACCCAAGAAATGCCAGGCATAAAGCAGTGTGATCGCACCAAAACCACCAAAATGTTGCATTTCTTAAAAACTACAGATCCAAACTTTTAATCTTGGTACACTTATATTCACAATTTTAAATAGTCAGTGTCTGGCAGCAATACCTGCCCCTAGAATGAGACAGGTAGACGTAGACATCATTAATCGCTAATCACTTCCTAACGCTGAGAACCCATGGTAGCCACCAAACCAACTCAAAGTAGTGCAGAGAATGAATTTGAAGAAATGCGCCCAGGCGTAAAAGCACCGGCCAAAGACACCATCCTCACCCCCCGGTTTTACACCACCGACTTCGAAGAGATGGCCAATATGGACGTCTCTAGCAACGAAGACGAACTCAAAGCCATTATTGCCGAATTCAAAGAAGACTATAACCGCCACCACTTCGTCCGCAACGAACAATTCGATGGCGCATGGGACCACATTCAAGGTGAACGTCGCCAAGTCTTTATTGAGTTCTTAGAGCGCTCCTGCACCGCCGAATTCTCCGGATTCCTCCTCTATAAGGAGCTCGCCCGCAAGCTCAAAGGCCGCAACCCCATCTTGGCCGAAGGCTTCTCCCTCATGAGCCGTGACGAAGCTCGCCACGCAGGCTTCCTCAACAAGGCCATGTCCGACTTCGACCTTCAACTCGACCTCGGATTCCTCACCAAGAGCAAGAGCTACACCTTCTTTAAGCCTAAGTTCATCTTCTACGCCACCTACCTCTCCGAGAAAATTGGCTACTGGCGCTACATCACCATCTTCCGCCACCTAGAGAAGAACCCCGAAGATACCATCTACCCCATCTTCAACTTCTTTGATAACTGGTGCCAAGACGAAAACCGCCACGGTGACTTCTTCGCCGCCATGATGAAGTCCCAGCCTCAGTTCTTAAACGATCTGAAAGCTCGCCTGTGGTGCCGCTTCTTCCTGCTATCGGTATTTGCCACCATGTACCTCAACGACATTCAGCGGAAGAGTTTCTATGCGGCTCTTGGCCTAGATGCCCGCGAGTACGACATCGAAGTGATTAAGAAGACCAACGAATCAGCTGGTCGCCTTTTCCCCATCACACTCGACGTAGAAGATCCTAAGTTCTTCGCTGAGCTAGATGAGTGCACCAAGCATACAGCTGCGATTAGCGAAATCAGCCAGTCTGGCCAGAATAAAGTGCTTCAGACCTTGCGCAAGATTCCTCATATCACAGCCATTGGCATGAAGATGATTAGCCTGTATCTGATGAAGCCCATCAGCACTGAAGGCAACGTTGGCCTCGTGAAATAAGCAGCCAAAATCACATTAGGCTCTGTTAGCAGCCTATTAGAATTAAAGGAGCAAGTCGTACCCGACCTGCTCCTTTTTTGTTGGCAGTCTACTCATACGGTGCGCAGCATGACGAAAAGCGCTCACAACTTAACTGGGAACTTAGCTGGCCATTTGACTGGCCACTTGACTGGGCAATCCATTGAGCCGCTCCCTTTCGACCTACCGCGATCGCCCATTCTCACCAGCAGTCCTACCGATTGGGACAACATTCAGCTAGCGCTGTTTCACGAGCCCCCCTACCGAATCCCAGAACACACCTCTCCGTATCACATCATTTGCATTAATACCGGTAAAACCGTCACCCTAGAGCAAACGATGGACGGCAAAACACATCAAGGAGAATCCACTCCAGGGGAAATCGGCATCTATCCCGCACACCTATGGCAAACCTTTGAATGGCAACAAAAGGCTGAGTTTTTACAGCTATATCTAGAACCCATGCTGCTAAACAAAATTAGTTCAGAAATACATAGCAAAGACACCCTAGAACTCTGCCCACATCCCAACCCGGTAGATCCCGTCATCAGTCAAATTGCGATCACTCTACAAAACACGCTAAGCCAGCCAGCCACATCCCTCACACCTGGCAGCAAACTCTACGCCGACACGATGGCCAATGCCCTTGCCACACATTTGGTGTACCACTACTCCAGCGCCAAGCCTAAAAAACGGACCTACGCAGGCCAACTCTCTAAAAACCAACTCAAACAAGTCACAGAATATATTGAAGAGCACTTGGCCAAAGACATCAGCTTACAAGAACTTGCCAACGTCGTCTCATTGAGTTCTTTTCACTTCGCCCGACTTTTCAAACAATCGACTGGTGTCGCCCCTCACCAGTACCATGTGCGTTGCCGGATTCGACACACCAAACGCCTCCTGCTTGCAGGCGAACTTTCCATTGCGCAAGTGGCTCAAGTCGTGGGCTTTTCTAGCCACAGCCACCTGAACTATCACTTTAAACGGTTTGTAGGAATGACGCCCAGTGCCTTTGTTCGACAATAGTAAGTCTCCAGCCAAACCCAGTAACCAGGTCTCATAGCAAGAAGCCTGAAAAACGGCGCAATTTCTTAGAAGACGCTAAAACAAATATTTTCAATAATAAAAATAACAGAGTTCTCAATCCTCTGTTGTTTTTGAATAAAAGAGATCGCCATTATGAATAAAGAACAAAATCGTGCCCTTGCTCACCGTTTTATCACTGAAGGCTGGGGTACCGCCCCAGGGTGGGACAAGGTATGGGATGAGATGGTTGCACCAGACGTTGTTTATCACTTTAACAGTGAGCCCAATCCGATTGTTGGCTTAGAAGCGAACAAAGCCTTTAACGCAGAACTCTTCCAAGGCTTTCCAACGCTCAACAGCACATTGGAAGATCTCCTGATTGACGGTAATAATATCGTTTATCGGCAGACGCTTCAAGGCAAACACACAGGGGAATTTTTAGGCATTCCGGCCACAGGAAAATCCGTGAAAATTAATGACTTTACATTCCTGAAAATTGCCAACGGCAAGATCGCAGAGTGGTGGTACGACTGCAACTTACTGGCGGCAATGCAGCAGTTGGGCGTGGTTAATCTTTAACCCACAGTTCTAACCCACCTCTTTCACCCAGAGTGCTAATCCACCGCCTTTACCCCGTGCGGCAATATAATCATCGTTTACAACAAAAAAGATGAAAAAAGCCTGGTCCTTCAAAGACTGGGCTTCAAAGGTTTGGTCTTGGGCTGCACCGCCTCTTACCGCACCCTTATATACCGTAAGTGCACCAAGCTTGACCTGTATATGCGTAAAATCAAACGCGAGGCTGTTAGTTTTTGGCCAAAAGCGAGTTGGCCCCGTCAGCTTTAAGCAAAACGGTCCAGCAGACACAGCATTTTCAACCGTCCCAAGCAGGCTTTCTGGATCTCCATCAGCATAGGTAATCACAATTTTTACCCACCGAGGCAGGTAACGTCCTTTGCCAGGTTTCTTAATACGCTTCCCCCCTGAAGGCGATTGCACTTTCTGAGTCCCTGACACCAGTCCCAGTCGCCATGCTCCTAAAAAGTGCTCATAACCATAGCGTTCTTTGGCTTGCTTACTCTGCTTTTCGGCGTCAATCAGCGCGTCAACAACGCTAGGAGCAGAAGGGCTTTCCTGGCTTAGAGTCTGCAAGTACCTGACCGCTGCTTCAAGCGTGGTCGTCACGTTGGTATTCGCCATAGCCAGTTCACTTCCTAAAGTTTTCAGCACATTCTCAGCCAGTTCCAAACCACTCTTGATAAGGTTGTTGCGTGGTTATTTTCTACCTTGAGCACTTATGTCTACGGCCTATCGTACAGACTCCCGTCAACAGACAAAAGCAAAACTTCCTCGCTCAGGCTACTCCCTAGAACGTATCCACCTAGAAGTGACCAATGTCTGCAACTTCAAATGCGAGTTTTGCCCCGATGCCATCATGGAGCGCAAACGTGGGCACATGGACTTTGGCCTCTTGGAAAAGGCCCTAGATGAAATCTCAGAGCACAATCTAGCAAACATTGTGGCATTTCACCTGATGGGTGAGCCCTTGATTTACCCCCACATTTTTAAGGCTATTCAGGCAGCCTGCGATCGCCGCCTCAACCTCCACCTCACCACCAACGGCAGCACCTTCCACATTCGCCGCGATCACATTCAAAAGCTAGTCAGCTCTGGCATTCCCAAAGTCACCATCTCCCTACAAACCCCCGACCCCGACACCTTTATTATTCGGGGTGCACCGCCAAAGCTTAAACCTGAACAATACTTTGACGGGATTACTCAGTACGTACAGGCCAACTTAGCCGATGACACATCCAACACGCGCGTACACCTAAAATTTTTAGACACCACACCGCATCCTTTCCTAGTGCCCCATAAAACTATGCACGTGGTGGAAGGCAGAGAACAAATGCAAAAGCAGTTGAGGGAATGGTGCGATCGCCTCCTCGCCCAGCTGCCTCTCGACCATTGCGATCGCCCCTCACCCACAGAACTCACTAACAGGCTAAAAAATCATAAACCAGGCCGCTGGCAAGTGATAGAACTCACACCAAAGCTCGCCCTTGAAACATTTCCCCTCGACAGCTGGGGCAATGTAGAAAGCAGCACCGTTGTTCCTGCCAGCTTTGGCTACTGCAACGGCACAACCGACCAAGCAGGAATTTTGTACGACGGTACAGTGGTTCCCTGCTGCAAAGACTACGACGGCAAAATTCCCCTCGGCAATCTCAACCACAATACGCTCAACGAAATTCTCTACCGCAAAAAACCCGCCTGCCATCTACGCGAAGGCTTTGACAAATTCCAAGTAACCAACCCAGTATGCCAACGCTGCATGGGCGCAGACACCAAACAAAAATCAATCCTACGCCAAGTAGGATCCATTGGCTATTTCAAACTCTATAACCCCATCATGAAACGCCTAAATCCAGGCTGGGGCGAGGTTTAACCGATACTTACCACACCCAATCTTGAGGCTGAACATACCCAGCTTTTCGTAAAAACTGATTAGATGCATGCATTTCATATATCAAATCAGTTTTTTTGGTTAAATTGGGCATATTATAGTCATAACCTCTAGATCTACATCCCAAATACCATCTCCAAAATGAAGATACCAATTAAGCGCTTCCTTGCTCCTGCCAGCACGGAAGAAAAATAGCATGTAAGAACCTGCAATCACCCAACGTCATTGTCAGCTCCTCTTACTTATAACAACCCACGCGGTACCACACAGAATCGCAATAAAAAATATTTTGAGAATACTTGTCATAACGCCCTACGACATTATTCAATTAATCTTCGCGGCCAAACAGAAACAACATAGTCTTGGTCACCTCATCATAACGGCAAGACTGCGATACGCCCCCATCATCATCAACTAGGCTGCCAGATGAAAATATTACAGCCTAGATGCTACAGCCGTTCAAAATCTCTCAACCAATCGGATCAACACTCAAACAGTCACAGCACTGATACCTTCACTGCAACACCCATGCTGCAATGCAATATTGCAGCATTCAACAACGCGCCCCCTCTTAAAAAACCTTCTCTAAACTCCATTATCGCGTCTTATATCTGATCCTCAATAATTTGATCCCCAATCGACCAGATATAGGTCTATGACAGACTAAATACAACCAAACTTTATAAACTGTTAGTCTCTAACAGCCTGCCGTTATGGCTAAATCATCAATTTCTCCCGGCTTTCACGCACTCTCCGAACCCATTCGCATTCAAATTATTGACCTACTCAAAAGTGGGAACGAACTGTGCGTCACCACTCTCTGCGATTCTCTAGGAATACAACAATCCAAACTTTCGTTTCACCTAAAAACATTAAGCCAGAGTGGTCTCGTGACCTCCCGCAGAGAAGGCCGTAGAATATATTACAGCCTCAATATGGCACAATTTTCATTCTTAGAAGCCTATCTGTCAGAGGTCCAAGAAGTCTAAAGCCATGCTCGCCCAACGAGTAGCGTTAAGCGCTAACTCGCTGGGTAACTATTTCTGCTGTGACGGAGTTAGCCGGTAGTAGATAGCTGAAAAACATCAGAAAAAATGGATTCTTTTCCTTTAAGCCGCGCCTTCATAGGTGAGTCGTACACGACCATAAGGTTTTCCTGATGAAGCATCTCTTGATTAGAGCCAGCTTCCCTGGTTGCAAATAGTGTTATGCCCTCAGCATTCTCGTCAGTTTGTTGTGCTAAAGAAAACACCAAGGTGAGGGCATCAGAGGATTGAGTAAATAATGTATCCTGCTGATAGCTCAAAGGCGCTTTTAACTTAAAGAGCTGCGATTGACCATTCATGCACATCGTTGGTCCCGCCAAAATCAGCAAGTCTTCCCCTTGAAAACACAAATCTCTAACACCTAAGCCATTGAGATCAACAAAGTGTTTTCGATACCGTTTACCATTGGCTAATTTTTTGAGTTTGAGCGTACCGATCTTAGTCGCTTTCACCTCAATTTCTAAAATTATGGCAATGCCTCTTAGCACAGGGCCGCGTAAACCTAACAACAACCGATTGCCTTTGGCTGCGATCGCCTCAATATCGAACCCATTATCCTTAGAGGGCAATCCCATCTTTAAAAACGGACCCATGTGCTCATCTGTCATCAGCACATCAATCAGTTCATTGGCACCTACATTTTTTCCGGCACTTTTCCCAGAGCTTTGCTGCAAACAAGCCGCCGTACGACCAGTCGCCTTATCCTGCTTTACCGGCACACCATCCACTAATGGAAGTCTCGCCAGCACGTACCGATTCGCATCAGTTTCAATATCCAGCAAACGCTGAATATTTTTCTGTGCATTTTTCCCTTTTACACCCTTACGCCGGGTACTGTGAGAGCCAACTAGCCATAAGTACCCAGCCTCAAAGTCTAGCCCTTCAATATCAATTTCAGACTGACTGTCAGGCAAGTCAACATAGTCACCTACGGCATACTGTTGGTGCTCACCATATGCATCCTCGCTTAATTCATTTAGTGTAGTTGGAGATAGCCGATCAATCGTAAGCAATTCATCAGAGCCGATCCATAAGTAACCGTCAGGGGTTTGTACCACTGCGCTTAGTTCTTCACGTGCCGCTGGATTCGACTCAAATCTCAGCAGGACCTGAGACAACAACTTACCCTTAGCCATCGCACACTTACCCCTGATGATCTGGATTCATCACATCAATGTAGCAAGCTATGGCCTCTCATTATGCTTGCTGAGCACGATAATTATATGCCAGTTGAGGACTCAACCCACGTACTCGGCGTAAATCCACCCGCTCCAAACTCGCCCCGGTAAAATCAGCCTTATCCAAACTCGCCCCGTACAAATTAGCCTCACCCAAATAAGCACCGGTCAAATCCGCCCCGGTTAAATCCGCCCACCGCAGATCTGCTCCGATCAGACACGCTCGGCGCAGATTCGCGCCTCGGAGATTTACCCCACTAAAGTCACCTTCAAAAAAGTAACCCTCACTCAAATCTTCTCCTTCCAAATTACACGGCTTATTCGGATGCTCCGAGCGCCATTGATTCCAACGTTCGATACTCTCTTGCAATAATGAAATAAGGGACATACTAAATTCAATGTAGATGCTTAAAAGCTTCTTGTGTCATCGTTACATGATAAGGAGTATAGAAGTAAATGATAGATAGCGCTTCAGTGCACAGCATGTTACTTTCCGCACGTATCACTCCATCGCACAGAAAGCTGCCAAGCCACTAGGCATAAGTGTTCCAAGACACATACACTGCTGTCATGATCGTCGTACTAGCCACGCTCGAACTCTCTTTTCAGGTCGCAGTACGTTCCAAAGAACAATGCCTAACACCGATGTTGTTGTCAACAAAGGCAGCAATACTAAGCACCAAGTTTTCTGTTCTCTCACCTTGATATAGGCGTATAGCAAAATCAACGCCACACTGTAGTACACATGGCACAACAAAATAAACAAAATCCATAAAGTCGGCAGGCTATCAGCAAAAAGAAATACAAAGGCTAACCCATAAAAACCTAATAGAATAACCATCACCAAGGTTTTTATCAGCTTCTTTAAGAGCATCAGTGTATTCTCTCCTAAAATCTCACTTTGCCACCAACCCAAAATCGTTATTACGATGCAACAACAACCCGTTAGTACTCTTAGCCCACAGCTCAGCAGTCTCAAACAACAAGCTAAACAACAAGTTTTCAAACGCCTGCATCACTAATAACCTGAAGCACCAATAACCGGTAAAGCCATCACAAACTGAAAAACCTGAACCAGTAAAAATTGAATGCCAGCCAGCAGCAATGCCACGCTAGCCACAGCTAACCAGCTCGTTCCACCCCACTTGCTCAATACAGACAGCTCATCTGGTGCTGCCACCTCTGCATGCCAGCTCTTTGCAATGCTGCGATACACAAACCCTTGGTACCACAAGTTACCGTAAGTTCCACAAACAAAGACCAGCATTAGCCAAACAACACCTGGAATAGCCATAGACACTGCATTAAAGAGGCCATCAGACGTCAGCCACCCTGCGAAGGCCAGCCTGACCAATAGCAGCAGCATGACCACCGCTACCTGCATCACCTCAAAGACACCCACAAACAGAACACTCTCAAGCTTCATTTTGCGATAGGCCAACCAAAACACACCGCCTAAAAAGGCGATCGCATTAAACTCACCACTAATCGGTTGAGCCTGTGGGTCTGTGGGGAACCAGGTATTGAGATAGTAAGGAGCCCGCTTGCCTACAAAGGCTTGAAGTTCTGCATCAGTTGGCGATCGCTCAGGTAAAGCTGTGGCCGTCGAAGTTCTCTGAGGAAAGTCGGAGTCAGGAGGTTGCATCATAGATGTCCTACGAGATGTCATTAGGATTCATACCGTTTCCGTAGAAACTGTTCCCTTAGCATTTACGCACTACAGTCGTGCACACCCGAACAACCCAGTAAGACTTGCCAAATATTAGACGTCCTAGATGTTCAAGGTCCTAGGTGTTAGAGGTCGCTGAAGGATAGCCTTGAGCCTGCGCAGCACTCACATTTGACCGAGTTGCCCGAAACATTCCAAAACGGCACAGGCCGTTACCGAAGGCTAAACGCATCAGTATCAGCGTCGGCACCTCTCGCACAGATTTAATAAAACCAGAAAACCCAAACTTAATCAGCCCTTTAGGACGAATCACACCCTGCCAAATAGAATCTAACCAGGATGGCAAAGTCTCTTGAGACCAATCCGCAGTGTCCACAGTCCCTTGCACCATACCCGTGGCCTCCAACAATTCAGAAAATCCCTCAATGCTCGAAAATTCTGGATGCGACCATTGATCCAGCAGTTGCTTCATCACGGGCTTTTCCCAAAAATTCAACGGCTTACGGCGAGCATCACGCTGATTCCAATCACCCACCACGAGCCGTCCACCCGGCTTGAGCACCCGCAGCAGCTCTCGGGCAAAGATGGCCTTATCCGGCATGTGGGGTCCCGCTTCTAGCGACCACACCACATCAAAGCTCTCATCCGGGAACGACAGCGCCATCGCATCATCCACAAAAAACTTGGCGCTCATGCCCTCAGGCGTAAGCTGCGTTGCCCTCTCCACCTGACCGGGGCTAATCGTTACAGCCGTCACATCAAAGCCATAGTCTTGAGCCAGCACTCGGCTACTACCACCAATGCCGCACCCCACATCTAGCAGCGTCGTGCCTGGTGAACACTTATCCAAGCCCCCCCACTGCACCATTTCATGCACAAAGTCGAACTTTGCCTGCCGAAAATCCTTTTGCCTCGGCGGTGAACCATAGTGACCCAGGTGAATATGTTCACCCCAATAAAATTCCAAAATGCCGTCTTGGGTCCACTCGTCGTAAGAAGTGGCCACGGAGTCAGAAGAGTCGTAACGCCGGGGGGTCAGTAAATAGGCCACAATCCCCACCACGGGGAGGATGAGCAGCAGCGTAATTAGCACGTTCATAAACTGAGATTTTCGGTGAGGCGTTATATTCCTTAATAATACTATCCACGTAGTATCGATGGGCACTGGCCCCATGGAGTCGTCCTTAGGTAAATAACCTGAAGAGCCTGATAGGGTGAGGAAGATCTGTTTTTTAACCGGGCATGACCACAACCGCTGACAAAAAAGGTCTGAGCGTTTCTTTAGCACAGCTGGGTCCGGGTCTCTTGATGGCAGGCGCTGCCATTGGTGTATCGCACTTAGTACAGAGCACGCGGGCTGGGGCGATGTACGGCTGGAACGCACTGATTTTTGTGCTGCTGGCCAACCTGATGAAGTATCCCTTTTACGAATACGGCCATCGATATGCGGCAGCCTCTGGGCAAAACCTCATCCAGGCCTATCGACAACAGGGCAAACGATTTTTCATTCCTTTTTTGGTGATCAGCGCGATTAGCGCCGTGGGCAGCTTTGCCGTGGATGCCTTTGTCGCGGCTATGCTCCTGCAATATCTTTGGTTACCACAATTATCAGCAACAGTACTTGCAATAGGCGTACTGCTCTTTTGCTGGGGGCTGATCGCGGTGGGTCGCTATCGACTGTTTGAGCAGGTTACTAAGTGGTGCGTTATTTTTCTGTCGGTAGCGACAATCGCGGCGGTGGTGATGGCTATATCTACGACGATTACCACGCTATATGCCAGTAACCTATCTGCCTCCACCCTGTCTTCCAGCAACTTAAATTCCAGCACCCTGGAAACCGTAGTCACGAACGTTGTATCTACAACTACTTCAACACGACCGTCTATTTTCTCTTGGGCCGCAGTGCCCTTTTTAGTCGCGTTTATGGGCTGGATGCCCGGTGGACTAGAGCTTTCCGTGTGGCAATCGCTCTGGGTACAAGCGGACACCAAAGACAGTGGCGAGGCGGCATCCGTAGCTGAAGCTAGCTTTGACTTTAACTTTGGCTATATTCTCACCGTTGTTTTAGCGTGCTTGTTTCTAATACTGGGAACGCTGACACTGCCAGAGCAAGGCTTAGCAGCAGAACCGGCAGCGTTTGCTGGGCAGCTGGTGGGCATGTATACCAGCTACATTGGAGCCTGGGCCGAGCCGGTGATTGGATTGTGTGCGATCGCTGCTATTTTCTCAACAACGTTCACCGTCGTCGATGCCTTTCCCCGCACCCTAGAAGCTGGACTCTATGAGCTACTACCTAGCGCCCGCGACTGGCAATGGCCCATTCGCAACACCCTGGCACTCACGTTGATTACCCTGGCAGGCCTACTGCTAAGTGTGTTCACCGCTGGCTTTGAACCGCTCATTAACGCCATCACGATTATTGCCTTCATCGCCGCGCCCTTTTATGCCTGGCTCAATATGCACAGCATCCGCACCCTGAGTGAATCGACTCAACCAAGCAGATGGTTAAGTGCCTTAGCCGTTGTAGGACTGGTTTACCTATCTGGATTCAGCCTGATTTTTATCGGGCTCAAATTCATATTTCCAGTCGTTTAGGTCAACCGGTTAAGCGGATAGTTGCACGACTCGTGATCGCCAATGCGTCCTCAGGCCATCGGATAAGGGCAAGTCCGCCAAAAACTGCTCTGCCCCCTCTAGACTCCAAGACTGTGGTGTTTTATCTGTTACGGGCTCCGGCGCTTGGGCACGCAGTAACACCGCATCCATCAAGCCAATGGCCTGATAAAAAGGTTCTGGTGTCAGCCACACCGGAAAAATTCGAGCTTCGAAGGTATATTTGTGCTTCGGCGCGTACACCAGATTTTTGAGATTAAAATCGCAGTACTTGGTAAGCTTTAGCGTCTGCAAATGCCTCACCGCAGTCTCCCAGGGCAACGCTTCCCACTCAGGTTGCCGCACCAGCGATACCAGCTCAGCCGGAAAGCTACCCAAGCGGCGGCAGCGAGCATTCGTGCCCACAAGCTGGCGCAGGTACGGACCATAGGCCCACAGCAAGTTCACCAAATTCTTGAATACCCTGGCCTCACATAGCGGCTCGGCATCAAAGTGAAAGTGACTCGCCCCTTCAACCGGTACAGAAAATCCCAGTTGGCGAGCAAGGCTCAACAGTTCCTCCAGCTTGGTGAGGTCCTGAAGCTGCCAGGGCGGCGTAATCACTTCGCAAGGACGCTCTCGTTCCCCGGGAAGTGGAGCAGCGATCGCAATCGGCGGCCCTTCCTCACCTTTCACCTTCACCATCCCATTAGGTGAGGTTTCACAAGTAGTACCAAAGAGATCTGCTACTGGCGTCAGCACCTCTGAAACGGCAGCAGCCGGATCGGAAACGCGGCTGACGAGTTGTAACAGGCGCATGTCGTCACTGACAATACGATACCAGCCAGGTTTTGGCTTTGCTTTGCGATCGCAATCAGCCTGCAAAGTCAAATCATCTACACACTTGGCCAACAGTTTCCCATCAGCATCCACAGCTTCAAACCCCAACGTCAAATTCTCCAAAATGGACGTACCGGGAATTTTGCTGGGTTCCGACTGCGGATGAAAGTACCGCCGAACGCCGCCCTGATAACAAGCAGCGATGGCATTTGCGAGGGTTTCACGGCTAGCACCGCGTGGTGCTAACAGCTCGATTTCGATGCCTACTCTACCAGTCAGTTGGGTATTCAGCGTTGCAATTGGCAGGTCTGTTGTTGGCAGCTGTGTTGTTGATGGAGTTGTGGGTAGCTGAATAGCCGCTGGCCGATTTGTTGTATCCAAAGTCTCGGACATGGGCTTTACCCTTGCGCGGCAAAAGCTTCAGCCTGCTGCAAGTAGTCATTCAAGATTTGAATATCGTCCTCACCCCACAGAATTTTACGTCCCATCCGAGCTTTGGTCTCGTCGATATTCATCCCCCAAAAGTTTGCTAGCAACATCGCATCGTTATAGGAGTAGTCACTGTCAAAATACGCCTGACGCTCCCGATGGTAAGTCGCATCGCCCAGCGAAGCATTGTTCACCTCATCAATGCCATTATCAATGCTGGCCTGCCTAGCATCTTGAAGCATTTCATCAACAAAATCACTCCCGTTCAGGATCAGCTTTCTACCGACGCGAATCTTAGCATCATCAATATCTGCGCCCCAGGCAGCAGCCAACGCTTCAGCATCATTGTAGGAATAGTCACTGCTAAAGTATGCCTGCCGACTTTCCTCCACAGACGGTGTCGCAACACCAAATTCACTGCCTTCGTAATAAGCCTGATTCTCAGAAGCAGCCACTTGCTGAGCAGCTTCTAGCATCTCATCTACCACATCAGCCCCTTCGTCACCTCTTAGCACCCGGCCAATACGGGCCTTGGCATCATCAATCGGAATGCCCCAAAATGCTGCTAGCAGCTCGGCATCTTCATAGGCGTAGTCACTCTCAATGTACGCTTGGCGGTCCGAGTCTTCTGGTCCTGTCCTCGTCAGCGGCGTAAACCCCGGTTAATTGATTGCACGCTCGGCTTCCAAAAGAATATCGTTCACGACCTCCACACCGTTCGTGACCGTCAGCTTATCGCCAATGCGAGCTTTCGAATCATCAATCGACTCCCCCCAGTAAGTAGCCAGCATCGCGGCATCGTCATAGTCAAAGTCGCTATCAAAAAACCTTTGCTGGTCCTGATAATAATCTTCCCCAGGAAAATCCTTGCGCTGAGCAATATCCGGTGACTCAGCCCCTAATGAAGCCAGTTCCGGGACAACATCAGGGGCAGCAATCACATTAGGCACACAGCCAGAGACAATCGCCGACAGCGTTAGGACAGCCGATAGTTGAACAGCTTTGGAAGGTTGCATCATAGGTTTCGCGCCTTAGCGTATAGGCCCACTCATAAGAAGTTAATTGAGCATCATTTATGCAATGAGCCACAATCCCTTTCAGGCTTCCCAGACTCTCAAGCGCATTTAACGCTAACGCAATTTAACCACTTACCGCTGACGCGATTTGACTACTTCAACGCTGACGCGAACGCCGCTTGCGGGATACTTTCTGGGCATACAAGCTCACCGAACGCGCTGACAAATATAAGTGGGTCAACGTCGGAATCATCGCACTAAAGCCCATGATGATGCCAAAGTAAATATTCCGAATATTGTCGCGACCGAGCGGATCGCGCAGGGCCGCCGTCGCCCGTGACTCATACTTAATAGAGCTTTGTGCCAAAGACACAGTATCTGCTGCTGGCAGGAAGTGAGCTAACACCTGACTCACCAGCCAACCAGACACTGAAAACACCATTAGGACCCAGCCTGTCGCGGCGATCGCAATCAGCACATCCACACTCAGGTAAGCAATATAGCTAGTGAGCGTCGTGGTTTTAAGCGCCTGCCGGGCAATCCACACGGTAATAAAAAAGGAAAGGCTATCAAAAATAGCGCCCAATACCCCCACCGGAAACTGCATCAGCAAATACTCAAGCCGCTCAGCACCCGCAAATTCTTCGGGGTGGGTGGTTAATATCGCCAGCCAATAGCAGGCCATATTTAGGAAAACGCAAAAGGCAAAAAGCTTTGGAAAAAACGAGCGAAACGGGCCGCGCCTGCGATCATAAAAATCAAGTAGCTTAGCTAAAGAGCGCCGCCAAATTGTCATCGCAGGGCGCACGCTAAGTTTTGTCGGACTCACCATGTTGCTAGTCATTATTTATAGTCGCTTACTTAAATCTTTGAAGTTGGCTCGCTTGCGGTTAGCTCACCTGAGGTTGGCTCATAGGATATGAACTCACCATAGCTACAGTAACTGTGGCCACTTTTCCCAACAGTAACCTGCGTGACTAACTCTCAGCAGCCTCTCATGAACGCCCAGGAAAACATGGGCAAGCCATCTTGCTTAGCTTGTCACTTCTCATAAGACTTGAAACACCAATGTGGACGCTTGTTTTAAAGCACGCTGAGGCCTGTACGTGGATATTGCTCTGTCCTTAAATCCGACACCATAGCAATCGCCACTGGCTAACCACTGGTCACCTACATCCGCTCCAACACATCAATACCCAACAGCGACATTCCTAGCTTCAACGTTCGCGCTGTCAGATCGCAAAGGACCAAGCGAGAGGTACGCTGTGGCTCCTCAGCTTGCAACACAGAACACTTGTCGTAAAACTGGTTGAACTTTTGGCTGAGTTCAAATAGGTACTGACACAACCGGTTCGGCAAAAGCTCAGTTTCTACTTCCGTTAAGACTTCGTCCAATTGCAAAATATGCTTAGCCAACGTAAATTCACTCTCTTCAGTAAGCTTTACAGACGCCTTGAGAGTAGAGAGATCGACATCACCCTTACGGCTAATACCCTGCACTCGCACGTAGGCGTACATCATATAGGGCGCGGTATTGCCCTGCAACGCCAGCATCTTTTTATAGCTGAAGGTGTAGTTGCTAATGCGGTTTTGGCTCAGGTCCGCGTATTTCACAGCACCAATGCCGACCTTTTCAGCTACGTTTTGAATAAACTCGTCAGACTCTTCTCTGCCCTCTTCTTCCAACCGCTTTTCAATATCGGCGCGGGTGCGTGCGATCGCCTCATCCAATAACGACTTCAACGGCACCGCCTCCCCCGAGCGAGACTTTAGGCGCTTACCATCTTCACCCTGCACCAAGCCAAACGGTGCATAGCTCAGCTCCACCTCATCCGGCACCCAACCCGCACGACGCGCCACCTGAAACACCTGGGCAAAGTGATTCGACTGCCCAGCATCCGTGGTGTACACAATCCGGTCAACTTTGTCCTCATCAATGCGATAGCGAATCGCCGCCAAATCTGTTGTGGAATAGTTGTAGCCGCCGTTAGACTTTTGCACAATCATTGGCAGCGGGTCACCGCCTTTATTCGTAAAGCCTTCTAAAAAGACACACTGCGCACCATCGTCTTCTACCAACAATCCGGCCTTGTCCAAATCTGTGATTACAGCTGGCAAATACGGATTATAAAAAGACTCGCCGCGATCAACAATATCGGTGGAAATATTCAACAGATCGTAAATCTTACGGTAGGAGCGTTTCGAGAGTTGACACACCCGCTCCCAGGCTTCCAACACTTCTGCATCACCCGCTTGAAGTTTCACCACCGCCTGCCGTGCATTTTCCTTAAAGGTTTCATCCTCATCAAAGCGCTTTTTCGCCTGGCGGTAAAAGGTCGCTAGCTCACCCGACGTTGCAGCCTCAGCCGCTGCTTCAGGATCAGGATAAGTTTCTTGTAAGTAGGCAATCAGAATGCCAAAGGGGGTTCCCCAATCACCAACGTGACTCAGCTTGAGCACGTCATGCCCCTGAAATTCGAGGACACGTGCGAAGCACTCACCAATCACCGCAGGGCGCAGGTGTCCCACGTGCATTTCCTTGGCGATGTTAGGACTGGGGTAGTCAGCAATGATTTTCTGGGGAGGGTCTACTTTCGCTATACCGAGGCGCTCACTACTGTGTACTTCATTCAGCAACCCTTCTAGATAATCGGTTCTGAGTTTGAAGTTGATAAAGCCAGGTCCCGCAATAGAAACGGTTTGGCAAAAGTCTAAAACTTCTAATTCTTCAGCGATTTGGGTTGCGATCGCCCTGGGGTTACTCTTCAGCGGCTTCGCTAAAGACATCGCCACATTGGCCTGAAAATCACCAAACTTGGGATTGTTCGTCCCCACTAAAATCGGATCGGTATTACGATACTCCTCGCCAAACGCCGCTGCTAAGGCAGTCTGGACACGGTTCTTTAGCTTATTTAGCGTGGATTTCATAGGTTCAATCGAGGGTACAACCCGAACTTAATCACTAGAAGACACATAGTTTACCTATGATATAGCGTCCCCGTCATTGCTCATGCTGCTGTTTAAACGCTAATAATAGATAGTCTGAGATAGTTGAAGCGCAAGCAAAGCTACAATTAACGTGATAAGTTCTACCACAATAAGTTCTACCAAATGGATTAATTATGGGATCAGACATAGTATCAATAACCGCTAGTGCAATTACAGGCTTAGCATTTAAGAAATTTATTGAGTCAGGTGCTGGAGAACTAGGAAAACAGTTCACAACTGAAGCGCTGGTTAAAATGGATGTTCTCCTCAAAAGCATCTGGAGAAAACTTCAAGGAAAACCTCGCATAGAAGAAGTCAAGAAATCTGTAGAAAAGAATAAACAGATAACAACTGAGCAGGTACACCAAATTACAGCCTATCTTCAAGTAGCAATGGACGAAGACCAACAATTTGCGAATAATATACGTTTACTCGCACAAGAAATCAATGCTGGAAAAATCTTAGACCAAAGTAATATGACCCAGCATAATTATGACCAAGCCAAAGGCTGGCAAACTAAGGTAGAAGGTGGAACAGCATATATTGGAGAAATCCACATACATGGTCAGCCTGATTAGACAAATAGGATTTTAAAGATTTAAGCATTTACACAGATAATCCAGAGAAATTTATTTCAGTGTGACAATAAACTTAGGCAAAATTCATTGTCACACATCTGGTTTGAACCTTTAGGATAATTACTTCTGTGCAGCTCTTTACAAATGGAATCAGCCAAAAGAAAGAACAATCTTCAAATCAATCAAGATAGCTCTACAGGTTTTCAAACCACCGTCACCAGTGATCAGGCTAATATTGGAACAAACACTATACACAATTATAATTATATACTGGAGTCTGGCAAAAATAGACTGTAATTGAAGGAAAGAGCCACACCATAGTAGATTCAGGCTAATAACCAAACCAGCCTGATAGTGTGACTCATGATAAAACTCATTATCCATCCGAGTGAGATTCTGCTCAACT
>JBCDAG010000128.1:0-17630 GCA_039186165.1 Cyanobacteria bacterium P01_F01_bin.53 | reverse complement strand
CTCCCGTGTACACACAACTATGAGAACCACATAGAACCAAGCCCTGAAACCCTTGATCCTTCGTCATAAATTCTCAATAGATGGCAGTTGCTGAGAATTTAACGTGTTCCTAAAACCCTTATATGACAAGGGTTTTAGAGATGTCTCGGACTTATGTGTACACGGGAGATAGTACGAGGGGGTGCGGTCTTGGGACTGTGTATGCATATAGTCCATAATGGCCAACAACAGGGGCCGAACGACAGTGACCAACGACAACATCTGATTTTTCTGAACGCATGTACACCAAGCTTCTCGCAAAACTCAATCAGCTGGTGTTACTCAATCCACCCCAGAAACGGTCGCTGTGTCAGGCATTAAAACAAGAAGACTTACCGCAAGACACAGTACTCCTAGAAGCGGGAGACGTGTGTGATCGCATTTATTTTGTCACCGAAGGCATCCTCCGCGCCTCATGCCAAATAGACGGTAAAGACATCACCCGCTGGTTTTGCTTTGAAGAGCATTTTGCCGCCGCCTACTTCAGCTTCGTGTACCAAAAGCCCAGTGAAGATACGATTGCACTGGTTACAGATGCCAAACTCTTATCGCTGACTCGCAGCGCCCTACAAACGCTCTGCCAACAAGACAACATCTGGGTCGATTTAAACCGGCACCTGTTAGAGCAGTACTATATTTCGTCGCTGGATCGCATCATGTCTTTTCAAACGCAGTCCACCGCCGAGCGCTATCAAAGCCTACTATCAGAACGCCCAACCATTGAAGACGAAGTGCCCCTCGGACAGCTCGCCTCCTACTTGGGCATGTCAAAAGAAACGCTCAGCCGCCTACGGAAAAAGAAAAAATAAGCCTCATCGCTACCCGCTAAATGGCAGCTTCTAACTGCCAATCTCTAACTGCCAATCTCTAACTGGCAACCTCTAACTGGGTAGCAGCCTCCAACTGGAGAGCTTCCCAATGCCTGCGCTGATAGCTTTTACTAATCCGCGCCCCTGATGCCGAGAGGAAAAAGGCCGCCAGCGGTGCTGCCACAGGCACCCAGCCCCCTAGCTGAAAACAAGCCACACTCACAAAGGCGGTCACGATCAGGCCACCAGCCCCCAAAGCAATGAGCACCGGCCCCCGTTGCGTGAGCACCATAAACGTAGCGCCAATACCCGTGAGCGCCACAATCCAAACTATTTCGGCCCAATCCGGCCAGGCCCAGGGCAATGGCTCACCCTCTAGCACTGACGACAATATCTGACTAGCGACCTGCGCATGGAGCACAACACCCGGCATTTCACGATTATCTCCCCCCAAATTAAACGGTGTTAAAAAGAGATCTCGGCTACTCCCAGCGGTAGAACCAATGAAAACAATTTTGTCTTTGACCAACGCTGGATCAAAGTTGTTGTTTAGCACATCCACAAAACTGAGCTGAGTCGCAACATTTTGCGGTGAACGATAGCGCATAAACAATTGATAGCCCGTTGTCTCCGCTCGCTGGTAGCCACCAAAGGTCGGATCAATCGGCTCAAATCGAACCCCGTTCATCTGTAGGGTGTCAGACTCATCGGGCAAAATGCCCGCATATTGGTATAAATAGCGAGTGGCCAACTCAAGCCCGAGGGAATACACAGGATAGTCAGCCGGATCCAGGCTTAAGTCATTATCAATATCACTCGTTAAGCGCTCATTCCCCGGTGCCTGCAAAATCTCATCCTCTAAGAATTCAAGCAGGAGCGCCCGCCTCACCCGAAAGTCAGGATCTCTGACAATGTTATTAAAACTAATTTGTTCATAGGTCAGCCCAGAGGGCGGCGGCACCATATTCTCACCATCGCCATCACCGAGCTTGGTCACCACAACAACATTCGGATCTTGAATACTCTCCAGAAATTGTTCACGCCCTGGTGCTACCGGAATATCTCGCAGTAAATCTACACCAATGCTGGCGGGCTGATGCGCTTGAAGATTTTCAATCACCTGAGCCACTTGCTCGTCAGAAGGGGTGGGTAACGAGAGCGATCGCACATCCGCTTCCCCCACGCCCACAATCAACAGCCGAGGATCCGGCCCCAAATCAGGTTGCACACTCACAAGCCGGTCATGTAGTCGCCGCTCCAAGGGCACAAACATACCGACCTGCCGCAGTCCTAGCACCACGGCACTGGTGGCAATCGTTGCGATCGCCACCGTCAGTAGCTTGGCCCGCTTGCCCATCCGCCAGAGCATAATCGAGCCCCGCCCATTCTGGGGAATCGCCGTCTCTAAATACGTATCTGCCTCAGCCGCTTCATGGGGTAGCTCATCCAATCGCCCCAAATCGGCCAGCACCACATCCGCACTGGCATAGCGCTGATAAATGTAGTGACGGGTCATCTTTCCCAGCACAATGGCCAAACCAGGGCTCACAGCTGCATACTCCTGCCAAATCGGATCCAAGCTTCCCAGATCCTCTGGTAGGTCCGTGGGCGATCGCCCCGTCAGCGCATGAATCGCTGTCATCCCCAGGGCATAGATATCACTGCTGTAGCGCGGCTTTCCCGATAGCTGCTCACTCGGCGTATAGCCCTGGGTCCCAATCCCAATGGTGAGCGCCGTTTGCTCACCGGTAATCAATCGGGTTCGAATTTCTTTCACCGCGCCAAAATCAATCAGCACAAGTTCGCCATTATCCCGGCGGCGAATCAGGTTATCCGGCTTCAGATCGCGGTGCACGACATGGTGACCATGGATAAATTCCAATACGGGCAAGACGCTCTCCAGTAGCGTAATGACCTCAGCCTCGCTGAGCTTACCGGCCCGCTTAATCTCGTCTTCTAAAGACTCACCATCAATATATTCTTGAACAAGATAAAATTCGTTATCTTCCTCAAAAGAATCCAACAAACGGGGAATATGGTCATGATCGCCCAATTCACCCAAAATTTTCACTTCTGTCTCAAACAACCTACGGGCCACACCCAAAAAGCTCGCATCTTGGCTGGCTGGCTTCAGTTGCTTTACCACACAGCGAGGGTTATGGGTTTGCTGAACATCCACGGCCAAATAAGTTTGGCCAAATCCACCCGCACCCAAAATACGCGTCAGTTTATAGCGTCCGGAAAGCGTTTGTCCCAGCATTATTTCCCATGTCACCCTACTGGCATTTTACCCAGACGAGGCCACCATACGTCGATGCCACCCTCAATATAGAACCGTTCCCTGGGCAGCTATTATTCTACGACTTGGGCACTGGAGATAAATAGCGTTGTACTACGGAGATAGCCCCAAGGAAATAAACCGGATAAATAAACCGGGGAAATAAGCCGGGGAAATAAGCCGGAGAACTAGACCAGGGCAATAGGCCATGGAAAACCAATGTCCCCCAAAGCAATACCCAGCCAATGATTTGACATCAGCTGGGCTCAACGGAATAAAGACCATTTCAGACCTTAAGGTTGTACGCTAGCTCCAATAGGTTTGACCTCGAAATTTCAATTGGGTCTTTTCCTGACTCCGGCCCTGGCTCCGGCCCTGTGGAGGAACTGGCAAGTGACGAACCTGATAGGACTGCCCTAAAAAGGTCGCCGCAGTATCACTGGGAGCAGTAGCCAATGCGGAAGGTTGGATAGTGTAAGCTGTGCCACGATAGCAAAGTTTCATAGAAATAAGCTCCTAATAGTTTGTGGTAGGTAAGTAAATTTAGGAGGTAGGTATATAAAGTCGGTAGCACTGGACAATAAGTGAACAGCTCGTATAACGGTCTTTTATCAACCTGTCTTCTCCCCGACTCATATAGACCTCTCAGTGCTTTCAAGAACTATTCTGCAAACACTTCTATTTGCTTTACATTTCCGTAATCAGACTCGCTTCCTAGACAGCAAAAACATAGCCAAGGCAGGCCCAGACATTTGCCCAAACATCATCCGCCCAGGCACTGCCAAGGCTTGTCTCCTCGCCGGAGCCCCCCAGCGAGGAGACAAGCCTTGCTAGGAAACAATAAACTGCGCAGTGCCTGAAAGCGGCGTCACCCGATAGAGCTTCTGAGGGCCAGGAAGCGGCCCCGCAATGGACATCGGATTGGCGACCTTCACCCCAAAGGTTTGAATGCAGGTGCCTGCCGATTGCTGCATCACGGTCACTTCAGGCAATACCAACGTAAAGGTCACAATCCGCAAGTCAGGAACATTCTCCAGGGTCACGGTAATTTCCTGGCCCAGGACAGTCTCTTCAATGGCGATCGCATTACCTCGAAAAGCCTGACTCGTGGTTTGATCGCGATAGCTCAGCGTTGGCCCACCCAAAATATTGGTACTGCCAAAACTCACCTGTACAAAGTCTCCAGCGAGTTCAAATAAATTAGCTTGCGTTAAATCATTTAGCATGAGGTAAAACCTCCTTTTTTATATGGTTAGAACAAATGGTTAGGATACATAGCTGGAACAGGTCCTCAGAATGCTTCTGTTGAAGCATTCTGTTTTAAGGCGTCCTGTTTTGAACCATCCTGTTTTGAACTATTCACCCACCAGCTCACGCACCATGGCTGCACACAACGCACCCTGCACGGTGAGGTCAAACCGGACAAACATCGGAGAGCTATTGAGTTCTAAAAACACCAACTCTCCCGTGTGCGGATCGCTCTTAAAGTCAGCCGCACCAAAGGTCATCTGCAACTTGTTCATTAGCACCTTCAGCTGTTCAGCCTCCGGGGGAACGGTTGCCAAAGGAATCACCTCAGCATCTTGTTTCACTCGATAATCGAGGGATTCGCTGCGCATTTCAAAGGCAAACGCTTGCTGACCAATGATATAAATGCGGACCTCAGGTGCACTGAGCCGGTTTTGCACAATGGCGGGTGTAGCCGCACGTCCTTGGACGAACTGTACCGTTGCCAACAGTTTTTCGAGAGAATAACAAAAATCTCCTCCAGCCGTCGGCTTAGCCACAAACCCCTGGGTGCCCAGTTGATTAATCCGGCTCTCCTCATTGGTAATCAGCGTTTTGGGAATGGATAAGCCCAACTGCTGGGCCAACACCAACGTCGCAGGCTTATTACCTGCAATCGGGAGTGCATGGCGATTGAACAAGCCAATACTGGGTTGAGAGAGCAACCAACCGTAGACCGTTTGATACCAACCAGCGGCTCGCTGTGATACATCAGGATTTGCCGTGGGTTGCCCCGCCGCACTCAACCCTGAAAAAACGTCATAGCGAATAAACGCGCCGGAAGGAGATAATGGCTGACCGGCTATTGTGGGGCTCTCATTTTGTACGCCAGACTCAGGCGTTGAGCCAAGATTTGGACCCATCGCCCAGGAAAACGCAGGACTCTCCTTAGCATGATGGCGAGCATCGGCAACAGGGACCCCTAACCCAACAGCAACTTCTATCAGCCGGGTTAGGTTAGGATCTGCTGCTCCACCGGCAACAAGTAACGCACCCGTAGGATTTGGCATCGTCATTAGTACTGCCCGAAAGGACCTCCCCAAATAGGACTCGGTGGGTTTTCTTCACCCGCCGCACGGGTCGATGGCCCAGGGCCTTCTTCACCCACAGCCAAGGTTGTTACCGGATCCTCTTCCCCTGCTGCACGGGTCGATGGCCCAGGGCCTTCTTCTCCAATCGCCAAGGTTGTTAACGGCTCTTCTTCACCAAATGCCCGAGTAGAGGGTACGGCGGGTCCCTCTTCTCCAACGGCGAGGGTCGTAAAGGGATCTTCTTCACCAAGGGCGCGGGTAGAGGCCACCGGATCTTCTTCACCAAGGGCGCGGGTAGAGGCCACCGGATCTTCTTCACCCACAGCCAACGTTGTAATAGGTGGCGTGGGCTCAGGTGACACAAAGCAAGAGGCATGAACAACCAAAGAATTGGAGCGCGCTGACACGATAACCGCATCAGCACCATTGGCAGGGTTGACCACTATAGAGGCGGAAATCGGCGTTAGCACCTGTATCACAGGCCCCGTTGGCCGATCAGCATCAAAGCTAAAGGCCAAAACCGCATCGTCTGGATCGGGATCTTCTGAATTGTCTAAACGGGGATTCGTCCAACCTGCACTCGCCGTCAGGCCTGACACTTGGATGCACAGGGTCAACGGCGATTCACTTTGTTTAATGACTCTCACTTGAGTCACTTGAAATATTTTCATATCGATTACCTTATAAACAATCGAGACATCTCGTCTCTCATGAACAAAGCTTAGAAAGTGTGTGCAAAAAAAGAAGTACCCACAGGGGTTAAATTTATGGGGCTAATTCAACAGATTTGGCAACACTTAATAAACTCTATGAATAAAATCTGACCTACTCAAAACATAATGACCAATCGAGAAGAAAAAGAGAAGATAAAAAAGAGAATAAGCAAAAAAACCGTGATTTTTTTCGTCATCAAAAAAGACTTTAGCCGTCGGGATTACGCAGCTAAAGCCTTGAGGATGACCTGAATTAGTCAGAACTGAAATAGTGAAATGGACAGGATACGTTCTTAATGTCGTCGCCTTTTCGCAACTCTTCTGGCCACCTTAGCTTTGCGAACACGCTGTGCAATCAGCAATCCAACGTAATAGCCCACAACACCAAATACCAGGCCTATCACACAAGAGCCCACCATCATCGCCGCCGCCACATCCATGCCGACCGTCATCCATTCGCCCAATCCGGCGGGCGAGGGCGGCAAGGCCGTAGTTGACGGCAGGCGCAGTAGCCAACGCCCCACATAAAAATTCAGCGCAAAGAGCGGCACAAAGGTAATGGGGTTACTAATCCAAGTCCCCGCAGCAGCTAATACTTTGTTGCCCCGAACGCAGGCAGCAATCGTAATACCAATCAGCGATTGAAAGCCCAGTAATGGGAAAGCACCTGCAAACATGCCTGCGGCCAGCCCCCGAGCGATCGCATGGGGGCTACTGCGAATCCGCAAAAAACGAATATAAAAGTAACGTATTAACCGTTTCCAATACACAGCATCCAACCGCTTCAAAAAGCCATTTTGGGAAAGCAATCGCCGTTTTGCCTTAGCTACCCTATTTTGAGAGGGTACTTGAGCGGCTTTACTTTTGAGGGAAGCATTCATAGCAGGTGCGCTCGCTAACACGTCACTGGCGGAAATATTGTCGGGCTCCTTAGCCGAAAACTTATTAGCAGGAGACTTATCAACAGAAAACTTATTAACAGAAGGTTTATTAACAGAAGATGGGCAATGCTGTTTGGAGCGGGCATTCTCTGAACCAAATCCCTCATCCTCAGTTCGAGCGCTCCCGGTTCGGTGCGCTTCAGTTCGAGGTCCTTCAGGTCCAAACCCTTCAGCGACGAGGCCTTCAGCACCAAGACCGCTATCTTCAAACTCCTCAGGACCAAACTCCTCAGGACCAAACTCCTCAGCACCAAACTTCTCAGAGCCAAAGTCGTTGTCAGGCAGTGCGGCCTTAGAAGAACCGCCGATCGCCCAGCCCGAACGAAATTCACCCGAGCGGAATTCACCCGAACGCAACTTTCCTGAGCGTAGCTTCCCTGGGAAAAAACCAGGCCCAGCAGTTACCTGAGAGCGAACAAGAGCCTCAGCACTGGGCATCGATTTACCACCAGCGGGATTGGCGCCAACGTTAGATTGTGAAAGTGGATCTAGCATGCTGCCCAGTGACGCGATGGATATCTATCACTCCCCCAAGTGTTACATTCTGTTTAACCTTTTGGCAGGAGGCCAGAGATATATCTGTCTATATTCTTCATCTTATATCAACACCATGGGTGTCTCAGTACTCACTCAGGTAGTTCTTAGTGACATTTCATACCCATGCGTTTAGAGCCACAACATTAAATCAAATTATTTTAATAATGCAGATCCCTTCAGGAATCACGCTTTTGTGTACTTCACTCTTATATTTTTGGACGCCTAGCCTGCCATATTAAGGTGGTCTTACCCCGCTGACGAAAAACCTGTGACTCAACCAACCCCTCAAGGAGAAACCATTGCCGCCATCGCCACAGCAATTGTGCCGCAGCAGGGCAGTGTAGGCATCGTAAGGATTTCAGGGATAGATGCGATCGCAATCGCACAGCAGCTCTTTGTTGCCCCCGGCAACCAAACCTGGGAGAGCCATCGCATTCTCTATGGCTACATTCAAAGGCCCGACACGCGCACCACCATTGACGAAGCCCTCTTACTGTTGATGTATGCGCCGCGCTCCTACACCCGCGAAGATGTGGTGGAATTTCACTGTCATGGCGGCATTATGGCGGTGCAACAGGTACTACAGCTGTGTTTAGAGCAAGGCGCACGCCTCGCCCAGCCTGGAGAATTCACCCTACGGGCCTTTTTAAATGGACGCCTTGATTTAACCCAGGCAGAAGGGGTGGCTGATTTGGTCGGCGCACAGTCACCACAGGCGGCTCAAAACGCACTGATGGGCATTCGGGGCAAGCTCGCCGGGGCCATTCGAGCCCTCCGCAGCCAGTGCTTGGACGTGCTCGCGGAAGTAGAGGCCAGGGTAGACTTTGCCGATGACCTACCGCCCATTGATGAAGATGGGGTAAAGCTCACACTCCAAGCCATCCTGACAAGCCTCACCCACATTCTCAGCACCGCCCGCCAGGGTGAACTGCTTCGCTCCGGGATAAAAATCGCCATCATCGGCCAGCCCAACGTGGGCAAATCCAGCCTGCTCAATGCCTGGAGCCGCAGCGATCGCGCCATCGTCACCAATCTCCCTGGCACCACCCGCGACGTGGTGGAATCCCAGCTCATTGTTGGCGGCATTCCAGTACAGGTGCTTGACACTGCGGGCATTCGTGAATCAACCGATGAAGTTGAGAAAATTGGCATTGCGCGATCGCAATCCGCCGCCCAGTCCGCCGACCTTGTTCTTCTCACCATCGATGCAACGCTGGGTTGGACCGACGCAGAACAAACCCTTTACGAGCAAACTAAAACCAAACCTCACATCCTCGTCATCAATAAAACTGACCTCAAGCCAGAACTCGATGCCAGCAATCCCCGGTGGCTGAGCGTAGTCGATCGCGAAGCGTTACTGAAAGTATTAGCCACGACACCTACGGTATACACCGCCGCCGCCCAAAGCCAAGGCATTAATGACCTAGAAAAAGCCATCCTTACAGCAGTTCAAACCGGCGACCTCGCCGCCGCCGACACCGACATCGCCATTAACCAACGCCAAGCCGCTGCCCTCGTCAGGGCCAAAGCGTCGCTGACTGAAGTGCAAACCACCATCGACAATGAGCTGCCCCTAGACTTTTGGACCATTGATCTACGGGCCGCCATCCACGCCCTCGGGGAAGTCACCGGGGAAGAAATGACAGAATCCATGCTCGACGAAATCTTCAGTCGCTTCTGCATCGGCAAGTAAACTATTACCAACAAAGCATCACCAACAAAGCATCACAACAATATTGAACCCGCGCCTTCACCTATGCCCTTTACCCTGGCCCATCCCATTGCCACTCTTCCCTTGTGGCACGCCTCTCACAAACGATTGGATTTACCCGCCCTCATTGTTGGCTCAACTATCCCAGATATTGCCTTCTACATTGCGCTTCATCCCGTCGTGAACGTCGGCCATAGCCTATCAGGCATTTTCACAGAAGGGATTCCCAGCGCGCTATTGTTGTTGTTTTTAGGCCGCTACCTACTATGGCGACCTGTATTAGCCCTGCTCCCTAACAACATTGCCCACCGTCTGCCCGTTCACTGTCCCTATCAGTTTTTGCCCATTAACCGACTGCTCGTCATCATTCTCTCTGTTGCTTTAGGCGCACTCACCCACATTATTTGGGATAACTTTACCCACGATTATGGTTGGGCCGTTAAACAATTCAGCTTTCTGTCAGCAGAGGTAGCCAATCTCCCTATTTATAAGTGTCTTCAGTACGGAGGTGGGCTCGTAGGATTCACCCTGGTCGTTGCATTACTGTACGCAACGCTCAGGAAACAAACACCACAATACACACAACAACAACTCTCTGATCGAGGGAAAGGACTCGCTTGGAGCTTTATCACCGCTATTTTCGGTCTTACTATTTATGCTGCGATCGCGCAAACGTCTAAAAAAGCACTCTCTAACATCGTTGTGAACACGATTGTTGGCTCAATATCAGGCCTCTTTTTGGGTCTTTGCCTCTACGCAGCAATCTTTTGGGCCAATCAAGTATTAGAAGCACAAAGTTCATCATCGCAATAGGTCTAATCATCCCGATTCACACAATCTCAAGATAAACTAATGACATGGCCTCTCCGAGTAGCACCATGGATACTCTAACTCTCCAGTTTCCAACCTCAACCCAGCTCTCAGACGATCAGTATTATGAGTTTTGCCGTGCCAACCCTGATCTAAGAATTGAGCGCAGCGCCAAGGGAGAACTAATCCTAATGCCCCCAACAGGTGGAGAAACCGGTAGACGAAATGCCAGCATCACCGTACAGCTAGGTATCTGGAATCAAACCGCTAAGTTAGGTGAAGTATTTGACTCGTCCACCGGATTCAAATTACCCAATGGGGCCGACCGTGCACCCGATACCTCGTGGGTAACCTCAGCACGGTGGAAGGCGCTGACGCCCGAACAAAAAGAAAAATTTCCGCCCATTTGTCCTGACTTTGTCATCGAGCTGCGTTCTTCAACTGACAGGCTCTCGACATTACAAGCAAAAATGCAAGAGTACATAGATAATGGCGCGCGCTTGGGTTGGCTGATCAACCGCAAAGACAAACAGGTTGAAATTTACCGCCCCGAGCAAAAGACAGAAATTTTACCAAATCCATCCAAAATCTCAGGCGAATCTGTCCTGCCAGGATTTGAGCTAGAACTTGAAGGAATTCTTTAAGTCATCGGCACTTTTCTCCATACAAAAATCAGACCCTATACAATGCCCTATGTGACCACATATATGACCATAGAGCTTTCATAGGGCTTCCCATGCTGCGTCTTTCCGAAGTTAAACTCCCCCTCAACCACACCGAAGAAGACCTCAAAAGCGCCATCCTGCAAAAGCTCAACATCACCGCGAAGGATCTCACAAAGTACTCCGTCTTTAAGCGCAGCTACGATGCTCGCAAGCGCGATGCTATCTCGCTGGTGTATGCCCTCGATATCGAGACGCCCAAGCAAAAGCAAATCCTTAGGCAATCTAAGGGCCGATCCAAAAGCGGCAAGAAGGGCGGCAAGAAAAAGCATCGCATTGCCCCCACCCCCGATATGACCTATCGGTACGTGGCCCAAGCACCAGAAGGGCTGAGCACTCGCCCTATCGTAATTGGGGTTGGTCCCTGCGGCATGTTTGCTGGTTTACTCCTGGCGCAAATGGGGTTTCGGCCCATTATTTTGGAACGGGGCAAGGCAGTACATGAGCGATCGCAAGACACCTTCGGCTTTTGGAGCAAGCGCAAGTTCAACCCTGAATCGAACGCACAGTTTGGTGAAGGCGGGGCCGGGACCTTCTCCGATGGCAAGCTATACAGCCGCATAAAGGACAACGACCACCACGGGCGCAAAGTGCTCAACGAGCTGGTGAACAACGGTGCCGTCCCCGAAATTTTGTACATTAGCAAGCCCCACATCGGCACTTTCCGACTGGTGAAGATTGTTGAAAATATTCGCAACCAGATTTTGTCGCTAGGCGGCGAGATTCGCTTCCAGAACCGAGTTGAAACACTAGAAGTTGAAACACTAGAGACTAAAGGGAAAGGAGAGAACAAAAAGGTCCGTGGCGTGACCTTAGAGAATGGAGAATTTATTGCCAGTGACCACGTGGTGCTCGCCGTGGGCCACAGTGCCCGAGATACCTTTGAAATGCTCCATACCCAGGGTGTGTATATTGAGCCCAAACCCTTTTCAGTGGGCTTCCGCATTGAGCACCCACAGCCCCTGATCGATCAGTGTCGCTATGGTGTTAATGCAGGCCATCCGATCCTCGGCGCGGCAGATTACAAGCTGGTTCACCATTGCACCCAGGGGATAGCGGCTGGACGCACGGTCTATAGCTTTTGTATGTGCCCAGGCGGACAAGTGGTGGCCGCCACCTCTGAGCCGGGACGCGTGGTCACCAATGGCATGAGCCAATACGAGCGCAGCGGCAAAAATGCCAACAGCGGCATTGTGGTGGGCATCACCCCTGAGGAAGACTATCCAAACGGACCGCTGGCGGGCATTGCCTTTCAGCGCAAGCTAGAGTCACGAGCTTTTGAACTTGGCGGGCAAACCTACGAAGCACCGGGACAGCTGGTGGGAGACTTTTTGGCGGGCATACCCTCCACAGAATTTGGCAACGTTAAGCCGTCCTATCGGCCCGGTGTGCATTTGACGGATTTGGCCGAGAGTTTGCCCGAGTATGCGATCGCTGCCATTCGCGAAGCCATCCCCGCCTTCGACAAAAAGATCAAAGGTTTTGCCATGCAAGATGCTGTACTCACAGGGGTAGAGACGCGAACCTCTTCACCGATTCGCATTAAGCGCAACGAACAGTTCCAAAGCCTCAACACCCAAGGGCTGTATCCCGCCGGAGAAGGGGCTGGTTATGCGGGCGGCATTCTGTCAGCCGCCGTCGATGGTATTAAGGTTGCTGAGGCCGTCGCCCTCAGCATAGTTGCCGAGCCTTTATGAAGATTCAGCCTTCATGCAGATTCAGCAGCAGCCAAGCCCTGTTCAATCTGCGGAACTAACACGTCAATCACCCCATTCACCTTGTTTGCACCTAGCATTGTAGAATGACCACCCGGCACGTCATAGGCGGCAATAGGCTTTTGCGTACGGCACCCCCAACCCAGTAAGGGATCTTCAAAAATTTCACCATAGGGCTCATCAACATCATCTACACCGGGGCCAGCGGCCTTGATTAAAACAACGTTGCCTTTTAACAAGGCACTGGGCTCGTAGCTTTCCTCTGCAAATAAATAGAGTGTTCGTACATCCAAACCGTGCAAACTTTTGGGCAACACCCAACCGCGATCACGTCGATCTTGCCAATAGCGAAAGGCTTGAAGCTGAACGGTACTTTTGAGCTGTTGCAAGCGTGTCCTGGCTTCGTAGCGGCTTTTATTCACCACTTTTTTCAACAGTGTGTTGACTAGCGCTAGCTTCCCCGACGGCAGCGTATCTTGCAACTGTTGCAATCGCTGCTGGGCAAACACCACCGCCTCATCCAGGGCCACATCTGGCGCATCGAGTAGGGCAGTGAGCGCCACGGATTCCCCCGCAGCCTCTAGCTGAAGTGCCATTTCAAAGGCAATCACCCCACCCGCACAGAGGCCACCGAGCAAGTAGGGACCCTGGGGTTGAATGCGGCGAATCTCTTGTATGTAATGGGCGGCCATAACCGGCAAACGGCTATGCACCATAGGAATGCCGGGCTCACTCAAGGGGCGAATGCCGTAAACAGCGCGATCGCCCGGCAGCTGAGCGGCCAAATTCACGTAGGGGCTGGTAATCCCATCCGCATCGTGAACAAAGAACAGCGGCGAGCCTTCCATACCAGACTTAAGTAGCACAATGCACTCAGAGACCCCAGAGGCCCCAGCGCTCATAGAACCATCGGTATCCTCCGCCAGCTGCGCCTCGATGACCGGCGCTAGCTGTGCCACCGTCGGCGACTCAAAAATCGTCGTCACTGGCAAGCTCTTATGAAACGTGGTCTCAATTTCATTGAGCAAGCGCATCACCAACAAAGAGTGACCGCCCAGCTCAAAGAAATTGTCCGTGGTGCCCACGGGCTGAACGCCCAGCACCGTTTCAAACATGCCTGCTAGCTGAGTTTCCAGGGACGTCGTCGGCAGCACGACCGACTCTCGCTCTTCAGCCGTGGGTGCAGGCAGAGCTTTACGATCCACCTTGCCATTGGTGGTCATCGGTAGCGCCGAGAGAGTCACCACTGCCGATGGCACCATGTAGGTGGGCAGGGTTTCGCCCATAAAGCCCTGAAGAGCAGGAATATCTATCTCGCGCTCATCCTGGGCGACCACGTAGGCAACCAAGCGCTTTTGGCCCGGCACATCCTCACGGGCCAACACAATTTGTTGTGCCACGTCGGGGTGTTTTTCTAGGCAGCTTTCAATTTCACCGAGTTCAATGCGGAAACCGCGAATTTTCACCTGGAAGTCGGCCCGGCCCACAAATTCCAAATTGCCATCCGGCAGCGCCCGAACAATGTCACCCGTTTTGTACAGGCGTGCACCCTCTTCGAAAGGATGGGGGACAAACGCCGATGCAGTTTTCTCAGGGAGGTTCAAATAGCCCCGCGCCAGGCCAGGGCCACCAATGTACAGCTCACCTGAATCACCCGGTGACACCTGCTCCATGGCCTCGTTGAGCACATAGGTTTTGGCATTGGCGATGCCACGACCAATGGGCAGCTCACGGTCATGGTCAAAGCCTTCGGCCACGGGGTCGTAGAGGGTTGTGGTCACGGTGGCTTCGGTGGGGCCGTAGGTATTGAGCCAGCGGGGATACTCGCCCACCAAGTCAAACCACTGCGAATAAATCGCCCGAGAGGCTTTTTCACCGCCGACAATGACGAGGCGAATCGTATCGGCTAAAGCCGTTTTCGACAGTATCGTTTTAGCAGTGTCACCCTCGGACGGCTTACCGATGCGGGCAAGGCCACCGACTAGCTCATGCCAAAAGGCCGTGGGCAAATCCAAAATGGTGATTTTTTCAGCGGCGGTAAACTCAAGAAAGGCCGTGAGAGAGGTGGCAATCTCTTCGGGTCTGAGGACCAGTGCTGCCCCTGTGATTAGTGTGGGATACAGCTCTTCAACAATGATGTCAAAGCTCATGCTGGAAAATTGCAGCATGCGATCGCCTGAGGTCATTTCAAAGACATTGGCCATGGCGATCGCATGGTTCACCACGCCCTGGTGCTTCACCATCACTCCTTTGGGATTGCCCGTGGAGCCAGAGGTATAAATCACATAGGCCAAATTATCAGCCGTCATTGCCACGCCAGGATTCTCAATGGGTTGCTGAGCAATGGTAGGCCAGTCCGTATCCAGCTGAAGAATGGTGGGACTTGCGGAAGCGGATGAGAACGCTTCAGAAGAGACCTCTGCGGAGAGCAGCTCGAACAGGCTAGAGCAGGTCAACAATAGGGGTGTGGTGCTGTTGTTGAGCGCGTCTTGTAGTAGATAGCTACGGCGCGATTCAGGATAGGCCGGGTCAACCGGAACGTAGGCTGCGCCTGCCTTCAGCACGCCAAGAATGGCGATCACCATTTCGAGTGATCGCGGCGTACTGAGGGCGACTAGGCTATCAGCGCTGACGCCTAACCCAATGAGGTGGTGGGCTAGCTGATTGGCCCTTTGGTTGAGCTGTTCGTAGGTGAACGTATCGGTGCCACACTGGAGCGCGATCGCCTCTGGCGCTGAAGCTGCTTGCGCCTCAAAAAGTTGGTGAATGCACAAGGTCTCCTTACTCGCGTCGAGCGCCAGTAAAGACTCAAGCCTTAACAAATCACTGACAGACTCCGTTAACACAGAAGACTTAGGGGCCTCTTGTCCACTGTTCTGTTCTGTACCTAGCAACATAAAAAAGAGAGAGTTAAGGAACGAATAAAAAAGGCGTGATCTTGCAGGAAATTATCCAGCTCAGACAAGCCACAACACACGAAATAAATGCTGCAATGAAAGAAAAACAGCCCCGACAAACCGACAACCCAAACACAAACAACTAACGATCACGTCAGTCATTGATGTTTATCAGTCATTGATGTTTAAGCTCAAAACGTTTAAGCGCAAAACATTTAATGCAAAGTGCTTATAGAGCAAAATGCTGAACCGTATTATTTAGGCGCAGCGCTGGCTAGGGTATCGAATACGCGATGTACACCTGTGTGATGCACTTACCATCCGAAACAGTCCATCAGCTGTTCATAATCCAAAGAAAGCACATTAACCACAAAGGAGATTGACCTTCTCCCAGCACGCCTCATAAGAGAGTCGTGCCGGAGGAGGCCAATGCCGACAAGGATTAATTAACGTTAGAGAAGGAAGCGGGAATACGCTCTGACAAGCGTCGCATACCATTTGGAGCCTGAGGGTCAAGCTGCAAGTCGGTGATGTAGCTCTCGAGAGGATCTTCTGCCCGCTCAAAAGGACGGATTTTATTAATCGCCCGATAGGCAAACCGCTTTGTCCAAGAACGGACTCCGGTTTCCTTCATGGAGCGGTTCTTAATCCCCAAATTGCGGAGGATGTAGCGGTTAGCTAGCTGTACGCGGCGGCGACGCTCTAGCAAGGGTGTGTGGTAGCTAGTGGCCAACGACACACTTAAGTCGATGTACTCTACGCGGTGGGGCGCGTTGTGCGGCCAAGAAGCAACCTCACCAGGCTGTAAAGTGTAACAAGTTGCCGACTTATCAAACTCTGGGTCGTAGGGCATTTCCTCGTCGATTTCGCCCGCGTAAATCTTCTCCAAAAACTCTTGGGGCGCAAAGCGTGTGTCCATTGCTGGATACAGCCAGAAACGCTCCGTCCCTTTAAGGTTCCAAAGCATATTGGGTGAAGAATCTAAATGGTAGTAAAGCTGAGTGCCTGGGGAAGAGAGCAGCAGCGTACTAAAGTCAGCCTTGGGACCAACCAGATGGGGGCACTTGTCAGCTAAGTGCTCGTACATACCAGTGACCAAATCACCGAAGTCCGAGCTGACATCTGTGATGTGAATAATGTTGAGCCAAAAACGTCCGCGCTCTACCGCATCCCAAATGTCTTGGCCGGTGGCACTGGTGGGTACATCCACACTTTGCCATTCCTCACGACGGCAGGGGTCGGTGCCCATGGTAAAAACTTGAAGCCACTGGCGGGGATAGTTATCGAGCAAATCCACTAGATAGCTTTTTTCACTTATGGGGAGCTTGTGGTATCCGTGGGGCAGGAGCTGTTGAGAACGACCAAACCCCGCATAATCTTCCGAGCTCCAGTCTATAAGTGCTGTTTTATAGGACATAACAAGTAGTGTGGGATGCGCTAATAATGGTGACGATGTAGTTAAGTAGACAAGTTTGCTCTCAGAATGTTTCTTGCTGAGAGCACGACTGTGCAGGGCTTTATAAAGTGCTTTATAAACCGCTTAAATAAACGGCCCTATCACTACAACGACACCACTAGGCATTAGTTAGCAGCCCCAACATTCACACCTCATATTGTTGTCTGTTTCTACAAGATAACGGGCGCAGCAGACTTACAGGGCGAACAAAAGGAATCAAAACACAGGGAAACAGTAGAAAGCCTGCTTGAAAAACCTAAAAACTGGTAATTTCATCCAAACAGAGGCCTTTCCGCCAGGGACGCTTTAGAAAAGCCCTTTTAAAGAGCCTTTAAAAAGAAAAAAAGGAGAGCCCCAAAAACAATTGGGCGGCTCTCCCTACCATCAGGGTGCATCTACATGTACACATTATGGCATGAATGGGGTGAGGGGCGTAACCCCCTTTCTTAAATAATTCTGTAGGTGACTAGCAGGGCTTCTTCAATAACGATGCCGAATGCATCAGAGAGATCACGGGCCAATCAACTTCCGTCACTAGGTTATCAAGCCTTGATAGGAAACGATTTCCCTAGTGCTCTAAAAGTTACCTAAATTCACTTTAAAAAAAGACAAAAAAAAGGAGAGCCCCAAAAACAATTGGGCGGCTCTCCCTACCATCAGGGTGCATCTACATGTACACATTAT
>JBCDAG010000127.1:0-17720 GCA_039186165.1 Cyanobacteria bacterium P01_F01_bin.53 | reverse complement strand
CCCCTCCGCATGGGCAGCACGCTCACGTCAATCTTAAGGAGGGACCCGCACGCAGCAGCAAATATCACGGAAGCACGGAGCAATTGGTACGAGGCTCTACAGCAGCTAAACATCGCAATCGCAGACGAGCAGCAGCAAAGTATTCCCCCCCTCTTACATAGGATTGCTGACATCTCATCGTACCTGTTAGCTGAGCATGGGGGACGGGCGGGTAATGTGGCTCGCTTCATCGGGGGCAATTTTCTCGCCCCTCACATGAATAGGGACACCATCAAGCAATACTTCGGTACAATAGGTTTCCCCAATATGGCACAGCTGATGCAAGTCGTAGACGTTGGAGTACCCGTTGACGTACGAGGGCACGGCAACCTCGACGCCGCACTATACTATGGCAATCATTATAGCGCGCGAGACATCGACGGAGTAGCAAAGATTATCACAGAAGAAGTACGCCTCGGACGGATTCTTCTCATCCACCGCCACCTGGCCAGATGTGTCGATGCGCTGCGCTTATCCCCTCTGGCTTTAGCCACGTCCCCATCGAAATCAAGATTGATTCTCGATCTATCCTTTGGTCAGGGCGGAGACACGGAGTCGGAGCTTGGGGTAAATGGAGACACCGATTTCGACGCTGCTCCGAAATCACCACTTGTTAAGGAAAATTTTGGGAGATCAGTCGGTAAATCCCGCAGATGTCTAGGTCTTAACACTTGCTTTATCTTCTTTAAGTTTAGTTCACACTAGGAAGAAGTCTTGCTTCTGGGGATGTGCCCACTGAATATGACATATCCTGCTTATAGGTGTTGGGGGCAGTAGGTCAAAAAAAGAACCCGTGTTTCCGTTCGGAATCGGCGAGGCCAACTGGGTAAGATATTCATATCAAGTCTTTTTTGTGTGTAGCTTGAGTCGTGTATAAAAGTGACCCTGAACCATCACAGGCTATGGGTTATTCGACTGCCTGGTCGTGCTTGGTTCTGTGCTCACGCATTGTTAACATCCTTGCGAATCCTGTTCCCTATGCGTTTAAGCAAAGCGTCCGGTGCTCGTCGTCTTTCTATGGGTGATCGTTTACGACGATCCCTTTTAAAGGTGGGCTACTTCGGTGTGGGACTGGGCGTCTCGTTCGCTGCCGTGATGAGTGAACCTAGCGTTGCGGCTGAGCGTGTGGTTTTAAAGGTTGGACCACTGCGTCAGGCGATTGAGCTGGCTGATTTGGAATCGTTTGCGCGCACGGGCGATGTGCCTCAGAATTTGCAGCTCTACCAAAGATTTTTATCGCCTCAAGTGCAGCTGAGCTTGCAGCAAACCCTGGACCTCGATCCGCGCATGAGCGATCGCGTCATTGAAGATGTACTCAGCTCTGCCAATGGGGAGCTGTTAGTCGATACCCTGTCTCGGGTGGCCCCTAACCTGACGATGTCCCAACTTCAGTCGGCAATTCGCTTGGCCGCGAGCCAGGCCGATGGCCTGAGTATTCTGGGTATTTTACGCGCCGTCCCCCAAGAAACCTTAGAAGTGGACTTGAGCGCGGCGCTTGGTCTGGTATCACAGCTGAATTTGTCTGTGTTGGAGAGTCGTTCCCTCAGTGGCGTGCTGGAGACGGAGCTAGAAGTGGCTTCATCGCTAGCTTTGTCTTCTCGTCTTGATCCGACGGCGCTGGGCAAGGTTGAATTTGCTCAGCGGACGATTTCTTTCCGAGATACTGAGCGCGATCGCGTTATCCCCGTAGAGGTTTACTGGAGTGAAGACTCTCGGGCTTCAGACGGCCCCCTGGTCGTGCTTTCCCACGGCTTTGGTGCGGACCGCTACTTTTTGAACTATCAGGCGGAGCACCTTGCTTCCCACGGGTTTACGGTGGTTTCGGTAGAGCACCCTGGCAGTAACGTACAGGTACTGGTGAATCTGCCCGTGGACCCGGCCATTGTTGAAGAGCCCAGTCGCCTGCTGCCCGCCACAGAATTTTTAGATCGTCCGCGAGATGTGTCGTTTGTTCTGGATCGCCTGGAGCGGCTAGACCGGCTGAACAATGACTATACCGGTGCCTTTAATACGGAAGCGGTGACGATTATTGGTCATTCTTTGGGGGGCTACACCGGGCTGGCCCTGGCCGGTGCCAAGTTAGATCTGCGATCGCTCCAAACCTTCTGTCAAAACATTCAGCCCTTGGTCGTGTCGCCGGCGGATTGGTTGCAGTGTGCGGCGGTGGATTTGCCAGAGCAAATCGCTGACTTGAGCGATGGCCGAATTAAGCAAGTGATGGCCATGAACCCGTTGGTGGGTGAGCTATTTGGTGATGCGGGCCTCTCGAATGTGACGGTCCCAACGTTGCTGTTAACCGGTACGCAAGATAGCGTGACGCCAACGCTCGATCAGCAGCTTATGCCCTTTAGCCAACTTGGGGGAACAAAGTATCTGTTGGCGGTAATTGGCGGCACTCACCTCAGCGTGGGAGACCCTAATAATGTGAATCCGGCCCTCTCTGAACTGCCCTTTATGTCTGAGCTGCGGGGTGAGGATACGGCCAGTTTGCGCGAGTTACTCAAGGGCGTATCGCTGAGCTTGGTGCAACAAAGTACACCTCAAGCCGATGAGTACCGACCCTTCTTAAGCGGTGCCTATGCCCAATCTTTCTCGACGTCGCTGTTGCCGTTACGCCTGACGGAAACCTTGCCGAATAGTGTGCGTAGTTGGCTGACGGTTTCTGAGCGATTATCGGCCAAGGCTAAACCCAGATTGACCGATCGCCTGATGGCGTTGGGCTATTTGAAGGCGCTCAATCGTGGGCAGCAGTTGCAGGCAACGCTGGCCGTTCATTTGCAGGCGTCACAGGTGGTGACCGTGCTGCGATCGCCTTTGCCAATGATGGCCAGCCGTTAAGGACTAATTGTCCTCATCGCCCTGCTGGCGGGGCGTTAGGGGCCAAGGTCTGAAGGCAAAGACGTGCTGCGATTATTGCTTTGCAGAAGAGTATTACTTAAGAGTGTATTGCTTAAGAAAGTTTTGATTTCATTGGATTTCTTAGACTAAGAACGGCGTGTGTTCTGCCAGAATGGAAGATCCCCAATGTCAATTTCCATCCTGGAGAAGATCGAATGTCGGATAATCGCAGAAGTCAGGTAGTCACCCAAGGCGTACAGCGGGCTCCTAACCGAGCGATGCTGAGGGCAGTCGGCTTTAAAGATGACGATTTTAATAAGCCTGTGGTGGGCCTAGCCAACGGCTACAGCACTATTACGCCTTGCAACATGGGCATTAACACATTGGCGTTGCGGGGTGAAAAAGCCCTGCGCGAAGCCGGAGCGATGCCCCAACTGTTTGGCACGATCACCATCAGCGATGGTATTTCCATGGGAACTGAAGGGATGAAGTATTCCCTGGTGTCCCGTGAGGTGATTGCGGATTCTATCGAGACGGCCTGTATGGGCCAGAGCATGGACGCGGTGCTGGCGATTGGAGGCTGCGATAAAAATATGCCGGGTGCGGTAATTGCGATCGCCCGCATGAATATCCCCGCTGTTTTCGTCTACGGCGGCACGATCAAACCCGGCCATTTAGACGGTGAAGACCTCACCGTGGTCAGCGCTTTTGAAGCGGTGGGCCAGTACAGCGCAGGCAAAATTTCTAAAGAACGCCTGGATGCGGTCGAGCGTAATGCCTGTCCTGGTGCCGGTTCCTGTGGCGGTATGTTTACCGCTAACACCATGTCTTCTGCGATTGAGGCAATGGGCCTGAGTTTGCCGGGGTCTTCCACCATGGCGGCTGAGGATGAAGAGAAGGCAGAGAGTACGGAAAAATCTGCGTTTGCATTGGTTGAAGCGATTCGTCAGCAGATTTTGCCGCAGGCGATTCTCACGCGTGAGGCGTTTGAGAATGCGATGGCGGTAATTATGGCGGTGGGTGGTTCCACGAACTCGGTGCTGCATTTGTTGGCGATCGCGCACACCATTGGCGTAGACCTCACCATCGACGACTTTGAGGCCATCCGCCAAAAAGTCCCTGTTTTCTGTGACCTCAAGCCCTCTGGCCGCTACGTGGCTACTGACCTGCACAAAGTAGGCGGTATCCCCCAAGTGATGAAAATGCTACTGAATGAAGGGCTCCTGCACGGCGACTGCCTCACCATTACTGGCAAAACCGTCGCTGAAAACCTAGCCGATATCCCCGATCAGCCTTCTGCCGATCAGGACGTTATTCGCCCCTTTGCCCAGCCCATGTACAAGCAGGGCCACCTCGGTATCCTCAAAGGCAACCTCGCCCCAGAAGGCTCTGTTTCTAAGCTCACCGGTATCAAGAACCGCAGCATCACCGGCCCTGCCCGCGTTTTTGAATCGGAAGAAGATTGCCTCGACGCCATCTTGGCAAACAAGATCAAAGCAGGTGACGTAATTGTGGTGCGTTACGAAGGTCCTAAAGGTGGTCCTGGCATGCGCGAAATGCTCGCGCCAACGTCCGCCATTATTGGTGCTGGCTTAGGCGATTCGGTTGGTCTGATTACGGATGGCCGCTTTTCGGGGGGGACTTATGGCATGGTTGTCGGTCACGTTGCGCCGGAGGCGGCTGTCGGTGGCACCATCGGCCTTGTAAAAGAAGGCGACTCCATCACCATCGATGCCGACAAGCTGCTGTTACAAGTCAACGTCTCTGACGAAGAACTTGCCCAGCGCAAGACTCACTGGAGCCCACCGAAGCCTCGCTATACCCGAGGGATGTTGGCGAAGTTCGCCAAGCTGGTGTCTTCGAGCAGTAAAGGTGCGGTTACAGATAAAGACCTTTTCTAAGAACAGCGATTAACTTAGGAGGAGATGGAGAAGTTACTGGTTCCTTTCTCTACTCTTCTCCTAGAGGGGCTTATCCATTAGCCGAATAGTATCTTGATGCCAAGAAAAATCAGGGAACTGAAATCAGTGCATTGGAAAAGTTACAAGAGGAAGACTCATGAATCGTTACAGCATGACTATCCAGTGGTCTGATGAAGACCAGCTTTTTCTTGTGACAGTACCGGAAGTTTATTGGACGGGGCATAATGCCCTGTACCCATGGCAAAACCCGTGAAGAAGCGATTCAGAACGGGGAGGAAGTGATTGAAGATGTATTTGGATGCTTGGCAAGCGGAAGGTGAGTCTATCCCTGAGCCGAAGACACTTCAGTTAGCCTGAAAATAGATGTACTCTGCTGCATTTGAGTGACGCCGGTCTGGTCTGTGAAGAGTTTAGTCAATGTGCTACGCCTCGATTAAGTAGCCAGAACCATAGTGATTTAAATTTCAATTACGTATAAGGCAAGTTCACTAATTGAGAGAGATTGTGGGAATAATGGTAATCCTACTGAACAAGATTTTTTGATTAAGACTTCTAGAAAAAACTATGCCGATGTCTTTGCCGTCCCGTTTGCTGTTAGTTGCGCTGATGGGGGTTGGCTTGTGCTCAGGCTGTCGTGTTCAAGATGCTGAGGTTACGCTGGCTGCCAATGCTGATGTTCAACCCGACGCGCCAGCGACTGAATCGCCATTAGCAACGCCAGAGGATTCATCTTCTAGTAGTTTCGACGCTGAAAATGCTGAGGCGCAACCTGAAGTGCCAACGCCTGAGGTGCTAGTTCCAGCGCCAGCGCCTGAAGTGCGATCGCCTGAATCGCCAGTAGCAACGCCGGAGGCCTCATCTTCCAGCAGTTTGGAACCTACGCAGGCAGAGCTGTGTGACTTGTCTGAGAAACTGGTTCATACGGCAACCACGCAAGCCGCTACACCTAATACTTACAGCGTGATAGATGAGCAAGAATCCTCTCAATACTCAATCACTGGTGATGATCTGTTTCGCTCTGCGTCACTGCCTAACCAAGTCATTGATTTTGATGAGCAGGCACTGCTGAATGTTTTGCAGGCAACGCGACGCTATTTTGCGGAGCAGGGGTGTCAAGACCCGAAAATCTTGCAGGCGGGGGTGATGGGTACGCAGGGGATTAGTTTGGTGGATGCGATCGCCACTATAGACTTCCTGATCAAAACACTCACTGAGGACCTCACAGCAGGCGTCCCCACCCGCCTTAAGAAATCAGACTTCATCAACCAGCACTTCAAGGTCATTCGCTGGTTAGCCTATGACCCTACCTATTTAGATGACACCCGCACCCGCATTACCAAGTACGCTGTTTTCACCCATCCCGGCTCACGAGAGCGTACCGACATCTACAATACGCCCGTCTACAAAATAAGAGACGGACTAGAGGACGCAGACTTTATCACTCGTTACACCAAACAGGAAGCCCTCAGCGGCGTTTTTGAGCCTGGTGGGGCTGATTATGGCAGTGTAGAAACCCTCGCGTATCTTACCCGTGAAGGCTTTGAAGATGCATTGCTGCAAGGTACTGCCTTCATTGAGCTGACCGATGGTACTACCGCGTACTTCAACGTCGATAAAAACAACGGCATTGCCTACGTTCCAGGCCTTGCCCAGCGCAGGCAAGAGCGCTTCTGGTATTTCAAAGAAGTGACTAAGCTCAATGGATACGGTCTTAACAGCGATGTCAAAATTCCCATCGAACCCGGTGTAACCTTTGCTGGAGATGTGCACAACATTGGCCTCGGCAAGATTGTCGCCATTGAAGATCGCAACCAAAACATCAGAATCGGCATTATCGCTGATACAGGGGGAGCCTTCTTACCTAACCTGCACCAGCTAGATTTCTTTGCAGGTGTTTTCCCCGATCGTCCGACCTATCAGCAAGCAGTTCAGCAGCTACCTGAGTACACCAAAGCCTATTTTCTTTTGAAGAAGTGAGCCTTTTCAAGAAGTGAGCGTTGCTGTGGCGGCCTGATACGGCGAGTGTCTGTTGATAACTTCTTTGTCGTTTTACCAGAAGCTCACTTTTTTATGGGTGGGTAAGTTCTCTTTTGGATATGCGGGTTTGAGAATTAAGCGTAGTTTCTTTGGGCCATCATATTAAGATTCGTGGCCATTAGAACCTTAAGAAGATAGGTCAAAGTGATTTGTGACACAGCTTTGTTGGATACACTGACGCTGCTTGTTTATGTGAACTCTTAACTCTATCGCTGAGGCATTCTTCATCTGCTGATGTTGAGGGATTTTTATGTCACAAATTTCTACAAGAATCCAAACGTTAGAGCCATCGCCTATTGTCACGTTTATTGGCTTAGCTGGTCAGCACAAAAGTGCCATTAACTTTGTGAGTGGCTCCCCAGGGCATGGCTCAATTCCGGGTATTCAGTCAGCGATAAATTCTGCCAGTATTCGAGATGTCTCTTTGTATCGTGCGCCTCATTATGGTTCGTTGCAAGCTAGGAAAGATGCGGCTGAGTATTTTCATCAATTTTATGGGTTGGCGTTTGATCCAAAAGATGAAATAAATCTCACAACGGGGTTTACCCATCTGTTCTTTTGTTTGTGTACGACCCTGCTAAACCCAGGGGATACGGTCCTTTTAATTGAGCCTTCTTTTCCTCAATATCAGCAGCCGATTGAGTTGGCTGGCGGGAAGATAGTGACTATTCCAACGGCAGAAAAAGACTTATGGAAGCCTCAGCCAGATGCGATTAAGTCAGCATTTGAACAGTCTCCAAATTCCAAGCTGATTATTTTTAATTATCCGAATAATCCTTCTGGGGCTACTTTGGACGAGTCAGAGTGGCAGGCCATGATTGATGTTCTCAGTGATGAAGTGCAAAGGCGGGAGGCTGCCAATGCCACGCCTTTGTTGATTCTGCTGGATGATGCTTATGTTCCGTTGTTTCATGGGCAAAGTGTGGAAAAGTCACCGACTTTTGGCCGAGTGTTGCAACAGCGGATTGAACGGGCGCAACCAGAAGAAGCCGCCGTTCTTAATCGGTTATTAAGCTCTGCTCTTATCGTCTGTACGCTTTCAAAGCAAGGGTCTGCCGGTACCTTGCTGGGGATGGGGGCGAGTAAAAATAGAGAATTGCTCAAGTACATGCGGGTGCCGCAGAAGGCGACGGTGATTTGCCCGAATGCGATGGGTGAGCTGGCCTTAGGTGCATTGGTTCAGCCAGATGAGCAAGGCACCATTGCCTGGGCTAGGGAGCTATATGCGGAGCGGTTACAGCAATTGGGGCTGGGGTTGAATGCCGTTTTTGAGCAGGCAGACTTACCGACTGCGGGCAGTGGCTGTAAGCCTGTGGTCACGATTCCTGTGGCCGGGATGTATTGTTATGCCAATTTTTCTGCGTTAAAGGGGATAGGTGTGTCGGGTAATTTCTTGGAACGTGTTCACTCGATGACGTCAGAGATGACGTCAGGAAAGCAGGAAACCGCAAAACAGGGAATCTCTGACAGCGAGACCCCGACAGCGCATTTTAAAGATAATCAAATCAATACCAATTTCGATGTAGCGGTATGGCTTCTGCTAAAGGCCGGTATCAGCACTATTCCTATGGGGCCTGATGAGAAGTGCTGTGTTCGATTTTCGGTGAGTTTGCCCCAGGCCATTGCTGAAAAGTCGCCTCAAGAGATTGATCGAATCGGTACCCAACAGCAGGGTAAACAGTTGATTGAGCAGGCCCTGGCTCAACTCTCTCAAAGCTTATTGACGGTTTAGTTGTTGGTATTTATCTCGATTTTTGCAGTTGCTTGGCAAGTGAAAAATGCATCGTAGATTGTTGAATGTTATTGAATTAAAGAAGGAAACTCAGGAGGCGATCGCACATTACCTGCTCAATATTGCCCTCAACGGATATGACGTACAGGATTTTAATCCAACGTTGCCCTATCAGGGCACGAAGCGATCGCTCGCCCAGCAGCAAGGCTATTACCCTTCTTGCAACCTGCTTCGGCTCAAGCAGCTAGGCTATGCCGTGGCTGACATTTTATTAGAGCATCAAGAACACACCGCTCTAGATTGCTTCAAGTCGTATCGAGAGCTTTTCTCCTCTGCTGGAATATCTCAAAGTAAGGGGGCCATTCCCTACATTCAAAAGATTCAGTTTCTTCCCGAAGATAGCTTTGCAGGGATTGACCCAGCGCATCTAGTTTCACCCAACGGCCTACGAATTCCCGATGAGCTAGATACCTGGCGTGAGATCCAAGAATATTCTGCCAAGTTGCTGCTTCCCAAATTGCTACTTGCGGCTATTTGCAGCCTGCACAACCAGCGGCCCTGGATGGATTTGGACATGGATCTTCAGTCCACCATGCACACGATGCGGCCCGACCCGGATAAGGTGCAGGTCAATGCGGGGTATGGCGGCGGCTATATCAAGCAGCATACCGATGGCTATTGGAATCAGCAGAGCAATGTGCCACTGATGGTGGTGTTTTTGGGCATTAGTAACCCGAACCAAGAGCCGACGTATTTCATCCCGGTAGAGGCGATTTTTCGGGTGCCTGCTGCGACGTCACCTATTTACGAACAATGGTGCGGAGTTTTCCAAGATTTGATTCCCGCTGGGCAAACCCCTGAAGACTTTATTGAGTGGGTGGTTTTTGAAGCGTTTAAGCCTCAGTTTTCCTTTGTGATGGGGGTATTAGGGGGTGATGCTCAGCGGGGCGTGTACGAGACTCCACTATTAGAGAAGGACCCGAACTATGGGGGGTATTTATTTAGGGCAAAGTCAACTTTTCAAGGGACGAGCGCTAATGCGCTAACCGTCGTAGAGTTTACCAATCGGATGATCGCGTTTTTGAGTGAGCAGCGGTTGGCGGATGCTTACCAAGAAATATCTTTGTCTCCGGGGGAAGTGTATTTGGCACTGAATGGCGCTGGCCTACAGCTAAATGCTAAGCCTGCCTACGAAGCGGATGGTTACGCCTATTGGATGAAAGGGGCTGCCACCATTCACGGTCGCCATCAGTTAACCGCTGTTAATGGAAAAATTGACCGAACGCTTGCCCGAGGCAATAGCCTATACAGCCCTGAAAGGACGTTTTATACGCCGGAGGATGGTGCTGAGCACTTGCTGGCGGAGCTGAGGGTCGAGGGTTCTGTTGCTTCTGAAGCTGTCTCGCTTAATAGAACAGACTTTTTCAGAGCCGATTGTCCTCAAGGGCAGGGCATCGTGACTCAGTTTTTGCAGCAAGGGGTTCGCGGTAATGCCTTGAAACGATAGTCAATTTTTAAAGGGGATAAGCGCATGGTTAGTTCTTCCGCGATTTCGTCAGATAATGGCACGCCTACGCAAAGCTTTTTCGCGGCGAAGGATATTGATTTGTTTTATCAACGGGTGCTGGGCGAACATTCCCACTGTGGAATTTTTAAGCATCCTGATGAGGAGCTTCAGCCTGCGAAGGAACGTACGACGGAGTATATGGCTTCGCTATTGTCGTTAACTCAGGAATCTCGTCTGGTGGATTTGGGGGCTGGATATGGCGGCGCTGCTCGATATTTGGCGAGTACCTATGGTTGCCAGGTCTCTTGCTTAAACCTGAGTGAGCAGCAAAATGAAATTAATATTGAACGCAATCGGGCGGCTAATCTGAGTGGGTTGGTGGATGTGCATCAGGGGATATTTGATGCGTTGCCGTTTGCGGATGCGAGCTTTAACGTTGCTTGGTCGCAGGATGCGTTGCATTACAGCAATACTCAATTGCAGGCTGTGAGAGAGGCCCATCGGGTTTTAGCGAAAGGGGGAGAGCTATTAATTAGCAATTATTTCCTCAGGGAGGATAAGCCTTCTGAGGCGGACAAGTTAAGGGCGATTGAGCTGTATACCAGTGGGACGCACAAGGTGTACTTTCTGCCGCGTCAGGACTATCAGGATTTTGCGGTAGCGCTGGGGATGAGGGAAGTTCAGTTCATTGATTTGACGGAAAATGTGGCGATTAATTTTTCCCAAGATGTCAAAAAAATGGAAGAACTCCAAGCGAGTGAAAACTTGTGGAGTGATGAGTTTTTTGAGACGAAAACGAAACGGTTACTTGGCTGTGTTGAGCTGGGAAAGAGTGGTTTGATTCAGTGGGGCATCATGCACTATTACAAGGATTAATGCTCTGGCACTGTCAAGTTGGCTAGATTTGACCGTATGCCGCTGCTTTTGAGAAGCATTGGGTTGTACTTGAAGGCGCACTTTTGGCTTATTTCATGGACCGTGTTAACCCTCTGCTGCCAGACAGGTTCAATTGATTTAGTCATGAGAGGTGCTTAGTGCGGTTTTCTGTTGCGTTACTACTCGATCCGCAGAATTTGATGCTTGGTATTCGCCATCGCGTCAAGCTGACGCATTAGCTTTTCCATATCATTAGAAAAATCGGGATCTGGCCTCACCAAAATCGCAGTTCTATAAGATAGTTCAGCAATACTTTGAGGTAACTCAGTTACCTTTGGCATAGTCGCAAAATCTACTAATACTGGAATTATTGGAATTCCATACTTTATTGCTAATTCGATTTCAATTCTGACAAAATCTTCGCTGCTCACTGTTGAATCAGTATGATTAGAGCTAATGGTTGAGGTCCATCGATTACCAATAATGACAAGGAGCACATCAGATTTCTGAATTGATGACTCAATAGAATGCCGAAAGTCTGTCCCAATGGGAATTGCATCGACATCCTTAAACACTGAAAAATATCTATTTGGGGCGGACATCAGTCGATCATAAATTCGACCACATATGTTTTGTGAGTCCGTACGGCGATAGGATATGAAAATTCTTAGTCCTCTTATATCTATCAAAAGCTCTTCTATTTCTGAGCTACTCAACGATTTATTTGAGGTTTTACCAGTTAGTGACCTACCGATGTTAGTCAACCCTTTCCTAAATTTAGAAACGAAGAAACTCATTGCTTGCCGTTAGAATAAAAGTATATTTCTATATGACCTTTTAGTAACATTCAGATCTACTGGCAGTCTTGAAAAGATACACAGAAAGTCAGTGAGAGCACCTCTCAAAATCCCAGTAAGTAACTGCCTTTCCTCTAGGGGCATGGCTTCGGATTAACAGGCTCCTTTCAAGGCTAGGCTATAAGGCGTTATACAAGCGGTGCGACATAGGGTGTCCAGGCTCCTCGGTTAATCAAAGATTCTAACCAGTCTCTTGATTAAACCGAGTTACGTGCTGCTTCAAGTGTTCTGCAACAGCAACCTGTATTTCGATATAGTCTTTTCCTGGATACATTCTCTTGATTTTTGGATGTCCAGTGAATGCAATAGGATCGAATCTATGATAAAGACCTTCATAACCATACACCCATATGTTCAAAGATACGCCCTTAAACACAACATCTTTGACCCTCTCAAAGTGCATTGTAAATGACCGTCTGTCAGAACTATATTGAAACCGATTACGGTAAACAGTAAAAGTACCTGTCGTATTATTGAGTCCCATAAAACCTCTCCAACTAACAACGCGTAAGTACCGCTCCAACACTTCATTGTTATCTACAACAGTCTTACTCTTTGAAAGATCTATCGACTTTTCAACTCTCTTGTTAATATCTTCTTCAAAAGAACCGATCTCTTCTATGTTGCTGGCCGTAGAGCTATCAGTAAAAAATGAAATGACCTGTTCAATGTTTCTCTCATCGTCTATATTTTTCTTCGACAAGTCAATATACTGAATATTCAATAACTGTCTCGGGATTCGGCATTCCTTTAGCAGCACTGGGATAATCGCTTTTTGTTCATTGAGTGCTAGCCTTAGTTCCGACCTAACCTCGTTAGAAGATACTGAGTCAGGAGACAGTATAATAACAAACTGCTTAGATGAATAGAGAGCCGTATCAATTGCTGCATCCCAATTACTACCAGGTAAGATATCCCATTGGTCTACCCATAAATTAATCCCTCGTTCCCGAAGCTTTCTTGCAAGAGTCAGAGCAAATTCTGTGTCGTTTCTCGCATAGGATAGAAAAGCGGACTGCTCCATAGATTCCATAGACGGTAGTCACTTAGTGTCCTCATTAACATGACATACAAACCCAAGACACTGGCTAACTTACTAGGGTATCGAAGCTGCGAAATGGGGCCACTTACAAGTCAAGTCCTTGCCATGCAAGGGATTACGCTAGTACACTTCTTGGACTAAAAATGGACTGCCTTTGCCCAAGCGTGGGCTCCTTAGTCAGATTGGCAGGGTCAGAGGACAACGAATTCTTTATCTCCAGCGAAGTAAGACGGGCACTCTCAAGTTGGCTAGATGTGACCGTATGCTTTGAGAAGCTGCGCGAATGAATAATCTTCTACCATGGCCATCGCTTCCGAGCCGAAATCATTAGCTATTGCGTGTGGCGGCATTACACGTTCCCGTTAAGCTTCCGTGACATCTACAAATGATGCTCTATCGGGGCATCACGTTCACCTATGAAGCGAGCAGGGGATGGTGATCGTTTGGCCCGGTTCGTATTAAGTTGACAGTGCCAAACAGGTTATTCTTCAATTTTCCCGCTTGACATTCTTATATATTTCGATAATTATCGAAATATGGAAATAAATGATGTCACCCAGCAATCTATTGATGACATTGCCAATGCCTTTGCTGCCTTGGGGCAACCGTCCCGACTGAAAGTCGTTCGGTTACTCCTCTCCGCCTACCCCAAAGGATTACCCGTCGGGGAAATTCAAAAAGAGCTTGGCATTGCAGGCGCAACCTTGTCTCACCATCTCGATAAGCTGCGGCAAGTGGGCATCGTCACCTCTGAAAAAGATCGACAGTGGATTTGGTATAGCGTTCGAGAAAAGGCCCTCACCCGGTTACTGGATTTCTTGTTTGAAGAGTGCTGCACCCGCAATCATGTGGTCAGCATCGAGCACATCGGACAGGCGATCTCAGGAAACGTGTCACAGTCAGACTGCTGTGACTAACTGCTATGACTAACGACTCAGTGTCAGCCCTTTTTTTGATCTTTATTTCGATGTTTGCAGAAATATCTAAGGAGTCAATCATGAACACCTTCAAAACCCACATTGCCCTGAAAGTCTCAGAGCTAGAGCGCTCCGTAGCCTTTTATCAATCCCTGTTCAACACTCAGCCCGTCAAGCACAAGGCAGGCTACGCCAAATTTGATATCGAAAATCCGGCGCTGAATCTAACCTTGAATGAAAGTGATGGCCAACTGCAACGGGGTTCCCTGTCTCATTTAGGGATTCAGGTCAGTAGTACGCAAGCTGTCCTCGATACCGTCACTCGCCTCAAAGCCGCTGGGCTTAACCCGACCGAAGAATTCAACACAGACTGCTGCTACGCCTTGCAAGACAAAGCCTGGGTCCGCGACCCCGATGATCATCGTTGGGAAATTTTCGTTGTGCATGTAGACGATACCGCACCCGAACTCAATATCGACCCAGTCGCAAAAGTCCCCCAGTTAGAAAAGGCCGCCGCAGACCGTAGTTGCTGTGTCCCCACTTGCTGCACATAGAAGAAAAAAGAAGACGAAGAAGACAGAAGACCACATCCTTGCATCACCCTCTACTCTGCGAAAGGAGACCTTGCACAATGTCCGCTAACGTTTTGACCCGGCTCAATCGGAGTGTTCGCCAAATCGATGGAGTTTTGCTTGCGATCGCACTCATTCTCCTCACCCTCGCCCTCATCGCTCCCACTCAAATTTCTGAAACCGTCGGCTTCACCCTTGGCAGCCTGTGGCACGTTGCCCCCTTCTTGCTACTCTCCATCGGCATCGCCGCCTACGCCACCGCCAGCGGCGCAGATAACCTCATCGCCAAAGCCTTCCAAGGCAAAGTGGCCGCTATGATTCCCGTTGCCTCCCTATTCGGCGCACTGTCCCCCTTTTGCTCCTGCGGCGTCATCCCCATCATCGCCGCGCTGCTATCTATGGGCGTTCCCGTTGCAGGTGTGATGGCCTTTTGGCTGGCTTCACCGCTCATGGATCCGTCCATGTTTGTGCTCACCGTTGGCACCTTAGGGACTGGGTTTGCGATCGCAAAAAACCTCGCCACCATTTTCATCGGTCTCCTCGGCGGCTTCGGCACCCTACTGCTGATGAACACCCACCCCGCCTTTGCTAATCCGCTCAAAGACGGTGCAGGCAACGGCGGCTGTGGCGGCAGCAAAATTCGCAAACCCAAAGCCGTCGTCTGGAAATTTTGGCCCCAAGCCGACCGCCGCAAAAAGTTCTGGCAAGGTGCCCAAAAGCAAACCTGGTTCCTCGGTAAATGGCTCGCCTTTGCCTTCGTTCTTGAAAGCCTCATGCTGGCCTACGTGCCTAACGAATGGATTGGTGCGATCGCAGGCAGCGACAATCTTCTATCCATTGTCATCGCCGCCCTCCTCGGTGCCCCGGCCTATCTCAACGGCTATGCCTCCCTCCCCCTGATCGACGGACTCCTCCAGCAAGGCATGAACCCCGGTGCAGGCATGGCCTTCCTCCTCGCAGGGGGTGCCACCAGCATCCCTGCCATGATTGCCGTTTTTGCGATCGCCCGTCGCCCCGTCTTCCTCACCTACCTCAGCTTCGCCTTCCTCGGCTCCGTTCTCGCAGGTGTTGCCTTCAGCATGGTGGCCTGATTTAACTAACCTAATCTCAATCCCCTATCTCAGGGGCGTAATTTCCCGCCCCAATCATCAGCAACCTAATCAGCAACCTAATCATCTACATCACAAAGCACCGCCCATGAATCCCATTGATGTCTTGCCCAACGTCGAAATTCAGAACCGTGGCCCCATCTCAACCATTTTCCTAGCCAAAGGAATTACCACCTTCCAAGCCGCCTGCCGCCATGTCAAAGCCATGCCCTACGGCTCAAATTCCAACAGCGAAGACTCCTTAATTTTGTTTGAAGAAGGTTGTGGAACTTGTACGACTAAGCATGGTGCGCTCGCCCGTCTGGCTCAAGAGCTTGGCCTTCCTGTCTATAAAAATCTAGGCTTCTACCGCCTCAACGACACCATTGTGACCGGTGTTAATGAAATTATTAGCGCCCAAGGTCTGTGCTTCATTCCACAAATTCATTGCTTTTTAGAATATGAAACCTATCGAGTAGATCTCACCGAAGGCAACTGCAATGGCAAAAATCAAACGATTGATGACTATGACTTTGTCGTTAGGGTGCAGCCCGATATCACTTATCAGCAAGAAAAAGTCTACTACCTAGACCATTTGCAGCAATATTTTGAGCTAGAACCACAGCTTCAAGTGGTTGGGGAAGACACTGTTTTGACGCTTTTGGGTAAGTGTAATCGGCAAGTCAAATATCAATGTTCTCTCATGTCTAGCAAATTGACTGGCAAAGTGTCTGTTGAGGTACCTGGCCAGGTTGTCGCCACCTAGCGCTGCCCTGCGTGTTCGGTGCCGTTAAAACAGTGCCGTTAAAAATGCCCTTAAATCTTGTGAAAACTCGGCCAATTCTTCCCCGAAACGCCTTATCCTACAGCTCGTTGGCTGAAAATAGTTGGCCGAAATATCACTGGGGCTATGACCATTGGCAATGAACCCTTCTCGCAGCGTTCTGATTTACGACACCACACTCAGAGATGGCGTACAGCGCCACGGTATTTCCTGTTCCCTCGAAGACAAAATAAAAATTGTTCACAAGCTAGCCGATATCGGGGTGCCCTTCATTGAAGCAGGCTGGCCCGGCGCAAACACCGTCGATACGCAGCTGTTCGACTATTTACAAAAAGAACCCCTCGCCAATACACAGGTAGTCGCCTTTGGCTCCACCCGTCGGCCCCACCAAAAGGCCTCAGAAAACGCCATGCTCAATGCGCTGCTGGATGCCAACACGCAATGGCTGACCATTTTTGGTAAATCCTGGGACCTGCATGTGACCGATGCCCTCAAGGTCACCCTCGGTGAAAATCTGGCCATGATTCAAGACTCAGTTGAGTTCTTAAGAAGCCATGGGCGGCACGTCATTTATGACGCCGAGCACTGGTTCGATGGCTACAAGGCCAATCCCGAATACGCCCTAGAAACTTTGAACGCAGCCGTGATCGCCGGTGCCGAATGGCTCGTGCTGTGCGATACGAATGGGGGCACGCTGCCAAAGGAAATAGAAACCATCGTCAGTGAAGTAAGCACTTGGTTGCAAAGCCGTCAGTCCGCGTTGCCACCGAATACGCCACTGCCTAACCCCCTGCCTAAAATTGGCATTCACACCCACAATGACAGTGGCACAGCTGTTGCCGGTGCGCTCTCCGCCGTTGATGCTGGCGCGACCATGGTGCATGGCACGATCAACGGCTACGGCGAGCGCTGCGGAAACGCAGACTTGTGCAGTGTCGTGCCCGATCTCCAGCTCAAAATGGGTTACGAGTGTTTAGACCCTGCTCAGCTGGCAAACCTCACCCAAACCAGCCGTTTCGTCAGCGAAATCGTGAACCTTGCGCCGGATGCCCATGCGCCTTACGTGGGTCGCTCCGCTTTCGCCCACAAAGGCGGCATCCACATCAGCGCCGTAGAACGCAATCCCAAAACCTACGAACACGTCCGTCCTGAAGCGGTTGGCAACGATCGTCGTATTGTCATCTCTAGCTCTTCCGGTGGCAGCACCATTCTGTCTAAAGCCAAAAGCTACAACATCGACCTTAAAAAAGACAATCCTGCCGTTCGCCGCATTGCCAATAGTGTCAAGGAACTCGAAAGCAAGGGCTACCAGTTTGAAGCGGCTGAAGCCAGTTTTGAAATGCTCATGCTCAAAGAACTCGGTCAGCACACACCCATGTTTAATCTCAAGGGCTTTGAGGTTAGCTACGACGTTCTTCAATCCGATGTGCAGTGCAATATCGGTGCTCGGGCCACGATTAAAGTCGGTGTCGGTGGTAGAGATGTGTTGGAAGTGGCTGAATGTATGGG
>JBCDAG010000126.1:0-17724 GCA_039186165.1 Cyanobacteria bacterium P01_F01_bin.53 | reverse complement strand
TCTCCGGCAGGCTCAGATCCGTATAGCGATTCCAGAGCGTTTGCCGATCGCTCTCGAAATCCGGATGATCAGCTCGAAAATCTCTAATAACTGACGTCAGCGTAATTTTATCTGCAATCGATTGCGTCATTATTCTACAGGAGCCTAAAAAACAACAGCGCTACTAGCCCACAGGCTCAAACCAGACACTTCTCAAACAGGCTCCAAAAGAGACCCAATTAGCGATGCCTTATAAAGACCTTCCTGCTGCTATCGGGTTCTCTCTTGGAACAAGATAAGATGTCTTAATCATTAAAGTGAAAATTTATAAGGCAGAAGTCCTACGCTGATAACTCATTTGAGCATGAGGTTCAACTTCTGCCACTCAACTTCTGCCATATGCTTTATGCACGTATTCGAACTTCAGCGTCTGTCACGCCTAAACGAATTAAAACTCAAACAGATTGTTAAGCCTGGTAGGATACCTCACCTTCTTGTTGCACTTTCGACATTTGCGTTGAGCCAACAGGGCAAGTTGGGCTTGCATCTACTTCCTCAACCTTCCGAACTCGACGAATCAACACAATCTCCTCTTCTCGACGCACCATTGTGCGAACAGGAGATACGCAAACAATGTCACGATTGGGATCGCGACCAAAACTATCGAAGCTGAGTGCATCTAAATTACTTAGAACAATACCGCCATTTTGCTCGGCCATTTGGAGTAAACCTCTTGATGATTAGTGAACGAGAAAACAATGTACGTAGAAACGACTAGCCCTCTATGTAGCAATCTTATAAGCATTCACTCATTGAGTGTCTACTACGGAAGTATTTTTTAACAGGCGGATTGAGTAAGACAAAGAAATAACTTTAATAACCTTTTTTTAGGTTGCTTTACGTCCATATTCGCTGCTAGTTTTTCCCTGTAAGCCCTGTGGGTAGAGACTTTTGCCATCATTTTTGTTAGCGGAAGTCTTCTGTAATATGATGACTTCCTGATAAATCTAAGAGTGGACTGTCTTACTTAATACTTCGAGATACCGATAAGTCCTTTTCAGATGGCATTACTTTTTTGATTTTTCACCTAGTTTGATAACCTTTCTGTTCTTGAAAGTGATTTCCATGCCAGCGTCCTAGCTATTGAAAAGCTTTGGATGAATTTCCCAATGCATGGGAAACAGCAACATCCTATGAGATGGAAAATGTGAAGGCTGATTCACTTTTCCGCTGTAATTACATTTAGCTAGGTTGGTAGTAGAATTTGTTTCGGTATTGAAAATCCAGCCTCTAACAGCCAGGCTACAATCTTGTCTCCACTAAAGTTAGCAGGCTGCGTTGACAATAATGTTGGTTGTTGTGATCGCGGAGAAGTCTTAGATGTCGTCGCGCCTTTTGTCAGTATTTTATGATTTCCTCAAAGCCTTTTAAGTGACGTCATTTCCAATAGGACTTACGCATACCTCGAAAAGCTGATAGTCTTAGAGTAAGCCAGAAATGTTATCAGATAACCTTTCCAGGCCACTGCTCATCCGCAGCGTGGAAGAACACTTGGTTTTCACTGAGATGTGGCTCAAGGAAGTGAATCACATCTCAGCTAGGAATCGAGGGGGTTTCAGAGTTAGTAGCGCTAAGAAGCCTACGATATAAGCTTTCTTCTGGCACAACAAAATGACGCTAACAAGCTGTTAGCGTCATTTTGTTGTGCCAATTTTTTGGAAATCCATCATTTCATTTGCGTAAGTCCTATTTGTAAGGAGACGCGTCAAGTCTGGTCTAGGATTCAGCTCGTTCAATATAGCCCGGTGCATGCTCAAAGGTTACGAAGTGATGAACATGATTCGCAAGGGTCAGATCAAAGATCGTGAGAAAAGAGATGTCATGAAATAGATTTCTTTCATCCCAGAGTTCGATAAGTTTATTTTTTTAATGATAGGATCTGAGAACGAGATTAAGGTAGATTTATAGTAGTTTCCCTGTAGATTCGTTAATATACTTATATCTGAAGATGGCTAGTAGAAATTTTTTAAAGATTTTTTCTCTTTGTTTGCCCTCAATGCTCATTTTCTTTGCCTGGAGTTCTTCCTCGGTTTTTGCTCAAACCGAAGAAGAACTCCAGGAAGAAATTCGCTTATTGGAATTGGAAGAGAAACGGGCCCAGACCAGAGCTGCCATAGCGGCCCAAAGACAAGCGGAGGCAGAAGCGAGACAAGCAGAGATCACCGCGGAAAATGCGGCGCGAGATGCAACACTGCCAAATGTTGATCGAGGGAATTTAAGTGCTGGAGAAATAGACTTTGATGACGCAGCTAGGACTATTGAGGTTGAAACTTTAGCTTATGAGGCAGTTGAGGTTGTGGCCCGGAATTTATATCAAGAAATCACCGAAGCACAAATTCCAAACTTGCGTTCGATTATTGTTTACGATGACGACTTGGCTAAACGTATTTCAACTTACCGTGCCTATCGAACTCAATTGCAAATCTTGAAGCTGGCTTACGATCAGGTTTTAGATTCCATATCAGAAAATGGTTCCGTATCAGCAAGTGGCACTGAAAGTAGCTTTCAGACTCTATTTGCTGTTCCGACAGCAATTGCTGAGGGTGCTGCTAACTTTCTCAGTCTTTTTAGAACAGAAATTGAAGTTAAAGGTGTAGCTTTAACTGATTTCTCAGAGGCAGCGGTTGTAGCAAGTCTTGCCAATGAATTCCGTATCAATTCAGGAGTATCCCAATCAGACTCTGATAGCATGGAGGTCGTTGAGGTGGAAGTTTCTTCAATGGTTTCTAGTCAGTCAGACGATGGTACAGATGTTGTCCTTGGTGAAAACGACGAAATACCAGGAATAACCAATCCAGAGCCTGATCCAGAATCTAATAACGCTCCTTGGCTGCAATGTCCAGTAGTAAATAACTCTTCTGGTATCGATATATATTACCCAGATGTTTTCCCTCTTGAAGTTTTAAGCCGAAGTGATGGCAGGATTGCAGCCTCAAGTTGCGAGGCGAAAATATTCAACGATCTCTCCCAGCTGTTTAATGCCAATGCAAGAGCTGGGAGAAAACTGCAAGAGCTAGAAGCGATTAAGAAAGCAAATCGAAGCCAGGCTCAAACAAGACAGATTGAACAATTAAAAGCGCTCAATACCAATTTTAATACATTTGTCTCTGGTCTATTGTCTCCCTCTGCTGGCTCAGGAACTTCCGCACTTAGTGAATTAGCCCAGATTGCTAAGCTTGAGGCATTATCTCGATCTGGCGGTTACTTGATGCGTCTCGATGTTAGCGCCGGTGGAAATACTCTCACCACTAGCCACTGGTTTTCAGGCACCAGTGTCAGGCATAGTGGGGGTGTGATTACAACCTATATTATTATCAATGGTGATGGTGCAATTCAAGCTTCTGGCACTGAATATCACCACACTGGCTATCAACGTTTGAATCGACCAACACCACAAGAAGAATGACAACTTAAAACTGCATTCAGTGGTTATATAACCATAAGGAGGATATGTGGAAGATATCGTCTCTGTTTTAAATCCGGAGCCTGATAGAAGAGTCTCGGAACCATTAGAAGAAGTCGAAACTGAAGGATTTGTTGGTGAGTCTCCCGTAGAGTACAGCTCTGCTACTAAGAGAATTATCGTGAGTAGCAGGAATGAGCCTAGAAGAGGCTCTAGACAAAGCTTCTCTTTCTTACAAAGAATGTTGGAAGATTCATTGTTAAGAGTATTTCCAACTGATGATGAACGTGATGATGAGCGAATTAGAGTTCGTGAGCCACATTTAAGACCATGGAGAGCTATTTGTTCCCTTGAAACCCAAGGGGCTAGCCGGTCTAATAAGGGTACAGGGTGGTTCGTCAGTTCTAATACAATTGTGACAGCAGCACATGTACTTTACGATAGACGATATGGGAAAGATAATCGAGGTGAATTTTGGGTGGAGAATGTCACGGTATACCCTGGACGCCATGGCTTGAACTATCCATATCCTAAGAATCCTAGATTTAAAAAGCCTATAGAGGTAGAAGGTGCCTCAAAATTTTGGATACCAGCCCCATGGAAAAAGAGTATTGATACCAATCCGAGTAATGATGGTGGTGATAGAAACTTTGATTTTGGGGTTATTCGCATTGATGAGCCCGTAGGTAATGAAACTGGCTGGTTTAAAATGGCTAGCAAGACTGATGAGTTCCTAAAGGGTTTGTTGGTTAATATTGCTGGTTATCCGACTGATAGTCGCTATAGCGGCAAGTATATTTATCACTCTGTAGGTCAGTTGAAAGAGCCAAGCGCAAATCAACGCCGCTTATTCTACCAAATTGATACTGGCCAAGGTCAAAGTGGTAGCCCAGTCTGGTATGAAGGTAACAATAATGAACCAATAGTTGTTGGTATACATACACGCGGTGATGATGACTATAATTCTGCAATTCGCCTTAATACAGCAGTTGTGAAAGCTATTGACAAAGCCTTTAAAAATTAAGATTAGAAGATCTTAGTGAAAACTATTGCTCTGTCCGGCTTATGGAAAATGTCAGGATTGGGCAGCCAAATTGTGTTGCGTGACCATCAATAAATTACCATCCTCATCAATGCCTTAATAGATATAACACCACTGACCGTAAACTTTCAAAAACGTTTCGTCGCTCAGCCAGATCCTACCGACCTTACTTATTCGCTTCGCCCTGATTTGTTCGATAAAGTGGGGCAGAAATCGTTCTTCCCAAAAACGTACTGTTTCATGGTGAACTAAAAGTCTTGGAGAAGAAAGAATTTGGACACATCCCGATAGCTGAATTTGTATCTCACTCGGCAGAGCAATACTTGGAAGATGATGTCTGTGGGGACTTCGATAAAATTAAAAGGCGTGGGTGTACCTTCATTGAAGGTTCGGCGACACAGCTTGCAGCGAAATATATCATCGCTCAGGTTGGTTTTCCGTTGTAGCAGCGAAATATGAGGCGACTGGCAGTGGTGACAGGTCATAGGAAATAGTCAGCAGACTCAGATGTAGCCCTCACCCTAGCAGCAGGATGGTCCCCACTCAATTTTGACACTCAGTGCTAACACATAGGGTTGATTAGGTGGCCACTTTTAAGAAATTGGCCTGACAGTTTGAGATGCGCGTCCGTTGCTAGATATTGGTTGTTCTTCTGACTCAGGTAGACCTTTGACTACATTCAGAGAGCTCCTTTTCTCTTCGATAAATCGAGTCATTTCAAAGCCAAACATGGATTTTCTTTGAATCATTGCCACCATTTCATCGATACCAATGAGAATGACCTCTACATCTTCTTCTGCAATCACCGTAATCGGACTTAATTCTCCGGGAAAAAGAGACATTTCACCAAAAACCTCTCCCCTGCTGAGTAGCCCCATCGTTTGAGGATAGCCTTGATGATTTTGAGTCCAGATTCGTGCCCTACCGCTAACAACAAGGTAAAACCCCTCATCAACTTTGCCCTCTTGGACAATCACCTCTCCTTTTCCATACCGACTAAATCGGGCAGTGGCAGAAAAGGACTCTACGCCATCGTCATCGAGGTTAGTAAAGTAGGGCGAAGATCTTAGGTAGTCACTTATCTCTGGTTTGCGGTCTTTGAACAGCTCTGGCAAGTGTTGAGGAATAGCAAGCCCTGGCTGAGCATCCGAGTTGATGCTGTATTCTACTCCGATGGGATAAGGAATCGTAAATCCATTACGCTCAGCAACATAGTACAAGCGGCCCATAAGTTCGTTAAAAACGACCCAGGCATCTGCCGATTTAACCTTGAACCAAAGTTGGTACTCAATACCAGAGTCAGCGTACTTGCTAACGCCAGCAATTCCATCCGATTGCAGTCCTTTAACGCCAACGACGGCGGCCTCCAGGGCTGGAATCACTTTGTTGGGTGGATCATCGTATGAGAAAGATATCTCAACTTTCTCCCAAGATCCATCTGTTCCATGATTAATAATGGTTGCACCAGCAAGGGTTCCATTGGGAACAATAATCTTAAATCCCCAAGGATTTTCCAACGTTACAGACCACCAATTTTGCTCTGCAACGCTGCCTTTTGACCCTCCAGCATCGATCACGTCACGAACTTTAAAGGGTTTTGCAATGAGTAGAAGCAAGCCAGAGACTAGGTTATTAAGTGTGTTTTGCAATGCCAAGGCGATCGCAAGAGAACCCACCCCAACAGCCGTAACAAATTGGGCCAAGTCAACAGACCATACCCTACCTAAAATGTAATAGCTGATAGCAAGTACGACTGTTGCTCGCAGTACTTGAAAAAATAAGTTTGGAACCTGTATCTGAAATCGGGCTTGCCGTTTTTGTGTGGTTAGCAGCGCATTGAGCAGGGCAACTCCCGCTACGATGATAGCGATCCAGGTAGCGGTCTCAACCAATCGACCTAAATTTTCAGCATTGGCACTATTTAGTAGCTTCCGCATCACTAGCAGTGCCGCTAGAGGAGGGAGAACATATTGTTGGGTCTTACGCAAGGCATCAGCTAAAAGGGGCTGAGGCTTCTCCAATCGCTCTACAGCTTCGTTCAGCAAAAGCCCAATAAATGGGAACCCAATGCCCAGCAGTAATAGCCATCCTAAAAGTGTTTTGTCCATACGGTTGACCGTGTTTTCTATAAAATTCAGCCCTTGCACACTTATCTTTGCACTGTTTAGCGCGCACCATCTGTAACACAATAATATTTAAAAACATTGAATTTGGAAGCATTTCCCTAGGTACTGATTGTTGGAGAAGATTGGGCTCATCAGATGCCCTGCTCGGGACGGTAAACGGTGAAACCTAGACGACTACTGGCTATTTTTAAGTGTGTTTTAATTCCATCCACAACATATCTGCCAACGTTCCATCAGGCATAGGCCATTCGTTACGCATAGTTTCTCTTACAACAAAACCTGCCTTTTTACACATATTAATTGAGCCTATGTTTGACGACAGAATTGCAGCTCCGATTGTTGCGATCTTCAATTCACAAAATGCATATTCAACGATTCGTTTCAGCCCTAGTCGTCCATAGCCTTTTGTTCTTAGTGATTTCTCCAAAATCGCAAGACCAACCTCAGCAGTCATCAAATCCATATTCAAACCTTTTAGCACCGCATATCCAATTGGTAGAGCCTCTAAATCTAAGTAGATCCCAAATAAAATGGGTTGGCTTTTCCGAGAATAGGGAAGCGCAAAGCACGAAAGTGCTTCGATGAACTCTGCTGTCTCAGCGGGAGAAAAAAATGGTTGCCAACCCATTAACTCAACTAAGTAGGGATCGTGAGCAAGTTTTATGAGATGCCTAACATGGCTATCATTCATCGGCGCTAGAAAAATTTTTAGTCCTGTCGGATGGTGCTCTTGCTCTAGAATGACTTTCGATTCCATAGTGACTCATTGGAATAGACATGAAGCACCAGAAACTCGTATTGAAATCAATCTAACAGTCTGGTTAAGCGTTGAAAGCATCTATCTCTCAACAGGAATGGTATCTAGAAACTTATTTGCCAAGGGATATTCGTCAAGGTTTGCATAGGAAATTGTCACCTCTTCATCAGCATGTATATCTTTCAGCGCGATGAGATGAACCCACAAAAGCCCATTTTCCCCGTCAACCCACCTGACTTCAGCATTCGGAGAGTTGGAGTGATTACAAAAAGAAGAAAGCCCAAACACAATATGTCCATCCACTTGCGTTTGCTTGGTGTACTCAGACTTTCTGACGAAGTAGTACTCGAATAGTGTTGTCTTATCTATTATCGTTCTTTGTTCTGAAGGAAAGGAACAGACCGGTGCCGCCTCTAATAATTCGCCTTCCTTAACAGGCTTCATGGTGAATAACCCTCTACCCTTTCCCGAAACCCGATTAATCTTGAGCATGTTAGGAAACATTATTTCATTAGGTTGTATGGCTATACGACCTGTATTCAGCGTAGCGAAAACTTTAACTTCACTAACTCAATTTTCACTCATTCGAGTTCTTATCTAAGAATCTGTTCTGAAGAAAGATACGCTTATACTTTATTTTCTAATCAGAGACCTCTGTCAATAATACAGATACATGAAATGTAGCCTCTTTTCAAGCGTTACACTCATCCTCTAACGTTAAACTGTCAGAATAAAAATAGATATCTAGCTAACTCTAAAAAGTTATTCATCCCCCCTAAAGATAGATAACTTTTCCTTGGAACATAGATAACTTTTCCTATGGAACGATAGATAACGCAGCGCATGTAAATGTATGCTCAGTCCCTTCTATGTCAGCGATCCTTAACCAGTTATTTTGTTTGAAAAATTAACGTGGATAGGGGAGACCACTATAGTATATTTACCTTTTAAGACGCGCACATATTTTTTGGGGGCTTAGCGCGTTATCTTCTTCTGCTCTTTGTTAATTCAATATTCTCGTGGCTGGCTATCTTGCTTGCCGCATGTGTGTTTCGCACTTATGCAGAGGGGGCGTTAAAGTTCCTTGTGAGAGATTTGCTTGCTTACAAAATTCTGTGCCCTTGACAAGTTGGTCAGGTTTCTTCGGGCTCACCTTAGCGAGGATAGGGTAGCTAGAGCAGGGTGTGGATTCGTCGTTTGTTTATACGTTGCTCTTCGAGCGATGTTAACCATGGAATAATTGGTGGTCAGGCTGTGGCTCTATGGAATCAATTTAGTACCAAATCTAAGTTGGTTGGCCTTCTGCTTGGCGTGAGCTTAGGGGCTTTGCTAATTTCTAGCACCTTGAGCTGGCTTCAGTTTCGTCGGGCCTTTCAGCATCAAATTTTTGATCATCTCACTAGCGTTCGATCTTCTAAGGGCAAGCAGCTAGAACTTTATCTAGATGCTCTGCAGGGCCATATCGCTACCCTTAGCGAGGATCGAATGGTAGTTGCCGCCATGGTGGACTTCAATGCAAATTATAGAGAACTTCAGAACCTAACGGTTTCGGATGAACAGCTTAATGAACTAGATAACTACTACGAGAAACAGTTTTTGCCTGCGCTCTCCGAAAATGTTGAGAGTGCGAAAATCACCTCAAACTATCGACCCACGACTCAGTCGGGTCAATATTTGCAATTGCAGTACTTGGTTCGTAATCAAAACGATGAGCCAAGTGAGCTAGATGAAGAAAATGGCGGTCGCAACTACAGCGCAACCCATGCTCAATACCATCCCCTATTTAGCCGCATTACTCAAGAATTTGGCTACCCAGATTTGTACCTTATCGACTTTAGCAGTGGCGATGTTGTTTATTCTGTAGAAAAAAGGCCTGACTATGCCACTAGCCTCAGCCGTGGTCCTCACCGCCTTGGTAACTTAGCTAATGTGGTAGAAGCTGTTCGCAATGACCCAGGCCCAGGCTTTGTTCAGGTTGCCGACTACCAACCTTATGTCCCGACCTACTCTGCGCCCGCTGCTTTTTTCGCAGCGCCTATTTACAACGGACCTCATATTGTCGGTATTTTAGCGGTTCAATTACCCACCGCAGAAATTAATGCGCGCCTTACGGGCGATCGCGAATGGGAAGAGGATGGCCTGGGCGAGACCGGCCAGGTCTATGTGGTGGGAGAAGACTTTTTGATGCGATCGCCCGCCCGCACCCTGTTAACCGATGCAGACACTTATCAAGAGAATCTCCAGCGACTGGGCATTTCGCCTCAAACCCTCAACCTCATCGAAAAATTAAATACTTCTATTCTGCTGCATCCAATCGAAACCGATGCGGTGAAGGCGGCACTAGAAGGTGAAATCGAAACCCAGGTGGTAGACAATTACCGGGGTATACAGGTGTTGAGTTCCTATGCACCGTTGCGCTTAGACGGACTGCGGTGGGTAATACTGGCCGAGATGGATAGGGCTGAAGCCTTTGGACCGGTTACAGCCCTTCAAATTTACATGAGCATTTCGGGCGTCATCCTAATTTTGCTGATTGCCTGGTTAGCCAACTTTGCCGCCGAGCGCTTTGTGAGTCCAATCGTAAAACTGCTAGACGTCACCGACAAAATTCAGGCAGGAGAACGCGATTTAGACATTGAAATTGGCAGTGATGGCAAGTTAGACCAGCTCGAAGATGCGCTGCAAGGTCTCTTGCAAGAGCTTAAAACTCAAGAGCTGCTCGTCGCTGAGAAAGCTTCTGAAAATGAGGCTTTGCTGCTTAATATGGTGCCGCCTTCTATGGCGAGTCGGGTTACGCAAGGCGATCGCCCGATTACAGAAACGCTACAGCAAGTCACCTTAGTCATCATTCGAATGACAGGCCTACACGCGTTGCCCACCAGCCAGCAACCGACTGTATTAGAAAGCCTCGTAGAAACCTTCGATCAAAAAGCCCAGCGCCATGGCCTGGAAACACAGGCAACCCTGGACGATACGTTTATTGCCACCTGCGGAATTTCCCAGGTCTTTTTAGATCAACAAGAGCGCGCCGTTAACTTTGCGCTGGATTTGCTCCACTGGCTAGAAACAGAAGGGCAAGACTTAGCGGCAATCCTTGACTTGCAAATTGGTATTCATTCAGGGCCAGTATTGGCCAGCGTGGTCGGGACCACCAAGTTTATGTATAAGCTTTGGGGCGACACCATAACCATTGCAATGGAGCTAAACCAGCGCGGTGGGGCGAGTAACAGCATTTTGGTGACACAGCCTATTCAAGAGCGTCTCAAAGATCGCTTTAAATTGGTGCCACGCCCGCCGGTGATGATCCGAGAAATTGGCCCGATTTCAGCCTGGATGATCTTTACGCCCACCGGAGAGTTTACGCAACAGCTGGAACAAGTTCAGGCTTCGCTGAAACAACTCTCACCGCAAATTAAGGGCTTGGCCGATACTTTTTATAATCGGCTCTATAATCGTTCACCCGAACTCGGCACATTAGTAAAAGCTGGCCTCACTGACCCGCCGCAACAGTTCTCAGATACACTGACATCACTGGTGCAGGGTTTGATCGATATGGACAGTATGGTACCCATGCTACAGTCCTGGGGGCGGCACCCTGCGATCCAAGGGCTTCAACATACTGACTATGCCACCATCGAAGCCGTGTTGTTGTGGTCATTAGAAAAAGTACTGGGAAATGCAGCTTTTACTCCAACTGTGAAACAGGCCTGGCAGATGGCTTGCACCCTCTGGAATGGGGTGATGCAAGAGGCCGCCGTTGCCCATAATGTTGACAACACTCTCGCTGAAAGGCATCCCGTGCCGTGATGTGAGCGGTTATTTTAGGGTATTTGTTGATATACAGAACTTGTCGATATATAGCTACTTGTGTGATTCCCTAACATGTTTCAGCGATTCTCTCTTAGGAAGATAAAATTTAACTGCTTTAAGTCTAAAAGAGCTAAAAAGCTACTGGGCTTAGGTCTGTTGTTTTGTATAGCGATTCTCATTGCGTTAGGAATGACGCAGCTTTGGCGAAATTCGCCACAGGGTGCCCCTATTGCGAAAGCAGATGAGATCGCCCTTCCCAATGAGCCGATTCAGCCGATTCCCCTGGAAATAGAGCTGGACGATCGCCGGGTGGCATTGGGTGACGAACTCTTCCACGACCCCCTACTCTCTAGTAACGGCACCGTCTCTTGTGCAACGTGCCATGCACTCAATAAAGGCGGGACCGATCAGCTACCGGTTTCGAAAGGCATGGGCGGTAGTCTGACAGGGTTAAATGCACCGACGGTATTCAACAGCGGGTTCCACGCCCGATTGAACTGGGATGGCAGAGCTAAAACCCTAGAAGAGCAGTCCGATGGTCCGATTGCTGCGGTGGGAGAAATGGGTGGGATGTCTTGGCCAGCGGTAGTGGACCGGCTGCAAGATGATGATGGCTACAAAGCCAGCTTCAAAGATGTGTATGCCGATGGGGTGACGCCAGATAATGTAAGGGATGCGATCGCCACATTTCAGCGCTCCCTCTACACGCCCAATGCACCCTTTGACAAATATTTAAGAGGGGACGACGCGGCCATCTCAGCGGAGGCCAAACAAGGCTACGATCTGTTTAAGGCCTACGGTTGTGTTGCCTGCCATCAGGGCGTTGCGGTAGGCGGCAACATGTTTCAAACCCTAGGGATTTTTGGAGATTATTTTGCGGATCGGGGCACCCCAGTCATTGAGGCTGACCTGGGGCGGTTTAATGTTACCCGTAACGAACTCGACCGGCATGTGTTCAAGGTCCCCAGCCTTAGAAACATCGCTCAAACCTCACCTTATTTCCATGACGGCAATGCCGCAACCTTGCAAGAGGCTATTCAACTGATGGGCAAATATCAGCTAGGGGTAGAGATTCCCCAAACAGACATCGATTTGCTCATGCAGTTTTTGCGCAGTCTCACAGGTGAATATCAAGGCAAGCCCCTATAGGAGATTTTTATATAAAACTTTTACCCCAAAGGAGTAGGTGATCTGTGAACCGATTCAATCCACTTAAATTAAAAAAGTCGAGCCTGACGACCTGGGGTGGCATTGGTCTGTTCGTACTGATATATGGCTTTTTAATTAGTCAGAGCCTGGTCTCTCCGTTTAGTCACTATCAAGCCTATAAAAAAGACATTGTCACCCTGCAAGCATTAGAGGCGAGCTTTAATCAAGAAGTACTAACTTCTCGCTATAAGCTGTTTTCCTCCTATGATGGCTTGGTCAACAATTTGGCCGAGCAAGAAGCCCTGCAACAAAAGCTGACTACCGTACCAGGGTTTATCAGGACTAAAGACCAGCAAGCAATGGCTCGAATTCTCCAAGAGCGTCAGATTGCCCTAACCCAAAAGGAAGAACTCAGCGAATGGTTTAAATCCCGCAACGCCTTGTTGAAAAATTCTCTGCGCTATCTACCCTTGCTAACCCGGCAAGTTGAATCATCTTTCAAGCCTCCTGCGCAGCCAACAAAAGATAGCGATGATGAAACGAAAACTGAGATTACATCCGAGACGTCAGAATCTTCTGAGACTTTTGAAAAAAGCCTCTCAACGGCAGTCTCTACTGAACTCTCATCCCTCAGCCCTGCGCAACAGGCCACGATTAGAGATAATTTGAGCCAACTCATTCGCAACTTGCTCCTTTACAATGCCAGCGGTGAAGAACAAGTTGCCGATCGTGCAGAAACCCTCACACAATCACTGGCTGACCTCGAAAACACCCTAGAGATTCCGGAAGATGAGCTGCCGACTAAAGTATTTCGGTCCCACGCCAATGTGATTCTCACCACAAAACCTTTAGTGGAAGATCTCACAGAGCAGTTGCTGACGCCACTAGGGCAGCATACCAATGATTTAGAGACCACTTTTGAGCGTGCCTACAAACAAGCGAACCGCCGTGCAAGTATTTTTCGTGGAATTACCCTACTTTGGTTTCTAGGACTGTTGGGTGCGGTGAACTATTGGTGTGTCAAACGCTACATAAAGCACTCCAAATACACAGACCCAGCGTTTACTCGTTATCGTCACCAAGTGGCCACACTCGCGACGATGGCTCAACAGCTGGATAGCATCTCTGAGCAACCGCTTCAACAACATTCCACAGACCATAATACAGACCCTCACCTTGAGACCACTGCCCTAACATCACTGACTCCTCTGTTAAAGCAGGAAGATGACTTAGGTATATTAGCCCGTCACTTGCAGGGCATAGGTAACCTATTAAGCCATAATCCAACCATGGACCAAGTAGAAACCTTCGTTTTTTTAACCGCTCGCCTCAGCCTCTTGACCAAGCACCGCCGCAAGCTGATCACGGCCGAGGCTGCCACGGCCATTCGCAGTGCCCTAGAGACCATACTGACGGAGCAAGCTTGCCAACTAATCGATGTACAGTTTTCGGCTGACCAAGTTTCTGTACAGTTCAGCTATCCGCTGTCCCTCTCTCTGGGACAGTTAGCACAGCAGATTAAACAAACGTCGGCAGCTGCTATCCAGCCTACAGTAACTGCGATTTTCTCAGAGCTCCAATCGCCTAATGAAGATATCTGGAGTGAAACAACCCTCATTGCCAGTTGTGACGCTTCCCCTGGACAGACCACAAAAGAGACTTTGTTGGCGAGTCAGGGGGAAGCGTCATGAGCGTGCGCTTCATCCAATGGCAGCCCATAAAAAAGCCCCATTCTCAACCCTGGATAGCAGGCATAATAAGTCTTGTTGTATTGCTTACGGCCTGTAGCCGTTTGAGCCTGACTGAATCAACAGAAGCCTCTACCAGCGATCCCTATGTTGCTTTTACCGAAGCAGTCACCGCTGTCGAGCCATTGCTTGATCCCAATTTAGATGAGCTCGCTTCATCTAACCCAAGGGGTATCAGTATCGTCAACGGCCAATTTGAGCGTCGTTTGCCACCCCTCACCCCTCTAGCCGTTGAGGGCAACTTAACCCTAGTAACGTCACCTGATCTCTTGCCCCTGAATGAAGCCCTCTACCAGCGCTTTATTCAGGAGGGCTACAGCGGTGTGATGGATATTAATGCCATGACTGCCAGTGCTGCTATTCAACAGTTTTGCCAGCAATCACACACCCATTTACTGACCGTCAACCGGGAAATGACACCTGCCGAAGCCGCGGACTGTCGTGCCAAGGGCCGCACCCCCATTCGATTTGCCATTGGCAAGGATGCCCTGGTACTCGTTGTTAACCCGCAGGATACTTTCGTTCGGGGCGTTACCTTAGCAAAGCTAAAAACAATTTTCACCGCAAACACTTGGTCCTCAGTGGAGTCTACCTGGCCGACAGAACCGATCAATCGAGCCCTGATTGGCCCTGATTCCGCTGCGATCGCATTACTGGCCAAGACTCTATTTGCTAATAACCCGGATACTTTACTCAAGGCACCTAATACAACTGTTTATGATTACCCAGAGCCTTTAACCCAAGCCCTCAGTCTCACGCCTTACAGTATGGGAATCGTAAACTATTCTACTTATCAACAACTTTCTAAGGGGTTTAGGGCTGTACCCATTAACGGCGTTAGTGCTAGTGCCAAAACGATTGAGAACGGCGTTTATCCTTTAGGACAAACGGCTTTTCTGTATGGTGCTCAGCAACAGCTAAAATCGCCGACAGTGACGAGCGCTGCGATCAATTTTTATCTTACACGGGTGAATGCGGTCATCGCCGAGGTATCTTTACTCCCGTTAACGGATGCTCAGCTTAATCAGTCTAAAGATCAGTGGTTGAAGATTATGGGGCTGGCTCAACCTTCCGTTGAGCCAGAAGACTGACCCATCTCAACATGTGTTAGCCCAAAACAGCGCCACTGACAAAGGCTGCGCCGAGACCACAAACAGTAAATCCAATGGATCGCAAACGTAATACTCCCTGAATCAGCGCCGACTACGGCTCCACCATGGGCATAGCCATGGAGAATGCCTGTGATCGCACCTAAAGCCGCCCCCAAGCCAAAACAATACCAGAGATCAAAACAGATGCAGAAATCACAGGTTCTGGGACGGGTAATCCATCAGCAACAAGTGCCGCCCCGTGCCGCCGAGAGACGCTAATACAAAATCGATGGGAAAGCGATACCGCGTTTGATTGGAGTATGAAGGCCAGTCTAAAACGTTTCAAGGGAGCGACCATATCGTAATTGCATTCAAATGTGTTGAACTGACGACAATTGACAACATTTCAGTACATACCTGTCATCATCTCCTGCTCAGTGCAGTAACAAAACGTAATTGAAAAGCGACTGGGCCGATGCCATACGTAACGTTGAGAAATCTGACGAGCAAGCCAATACTAAAAATTAACTGGCAACTACTGCCGCCTTGCGTTGCAATACCGGAATATCGTGACCCGGGAGCCCTGCTAACCGAATGGCATTAAGGCCCAACTTAAATGCAAACTCGATGGACTCGCCCGCGCCTAGGGCATCATAAAATCCAACTGCAAACTCAATGGCTGATTGATCTAGGATGTCATCATTCATGCCAATCACATAGTCAATGTGTTGGGCAATTTCTGCCGCCTCGTCTGCCGAATGGCACCCATTCAAAAAGACGCAATTTACCTGGCCAACGAACAGTTCAAAAAATGACGCTAGCGACTCACCATCTAATAGGTGAGATAGATTGCCTTGTTCAATTAAAGCTGCTACTTCGGGAGTGATTTCAGCTCCTGAGTGGCCCGAAAAGTGAACAATATTGGGCTTAGCTTCTAGCATGGCCCGCTGCATATCACGGGCGGTGACGGCCCATCTGGTCTCGAGTAACAGTTGGTCACGGTGACGCGATCGCTGCAATCCTTCCTTAATATCGCGAACCTCTTCATCAAGACGCGTGCGCTGGGTTTCAGTGGGCTGTGCAGCCAGCAACAAAATAGTGCGAGGCTCAGCCAACGGTGGCGCGGCCTCTTCCGTTTCTGCTAAAAACTGTTGCAGTAACGGCAAAATTTCTTCCATATCCTGTTTATTGCTCGCCGCGATGCGCAAGGTTCGCCCATTGCGCTCTAGCTCCATTTCAATATTTTTAGAGGCTGCGCGATCGCCAATAAAAGAGGCCACTGAGCTAAAGGCACTGGCCTCAACCTCACCTTGCAGCATCCCGGCCACAAATCCCCCGAACGACTTATTTCCCTCGGGTGGATTCGGATCAATCGCACGGCCAATGTCATCGATCTCTTCCATGTCCTTCAGTTCGGATAGCAGCCTTGTCGCCTGCTCATCCTGTTCTTCTGGATCTAGATCAGGATCCACAAATTTGACCTTAAATTGGAGGATGGATGTATCTGACATAAAGGTTTTCTCAGCAGTGGGCGCAAATTATAGGTCGTTATTCAGGAGCAACAGTTGTTGGTTTAACAGGCAGTGAATTAATAGGTAGTGGTTCAACAGGTGTTGCCGGATCAACGGGTAGTGAGTCAATAGGTAGTGGGTTAGCGGGTGGTACTGGATTGCTAGGTTTTGAGTCAGCAGACACGGTTAGCTGGTAATTAATGGGTTTGTCAATGGTTGAAACGACAACAATGGCATATGTGCCTGCTTGTGTGATGTCAGTCGATGCTGTTGTTTTCAAACTATCTGAGACAATGGCATTTTGGCCGTGCGGTTTAGGTGAATAGAGCGACAGTTTTGTTGTCTCCGGGAGGGCATCGACTAAACTCACAGATAGGGTGTCAACGGTGTCAGGCAGTTCTAGCGTGTAGATCTTACCTTCACCGACCTCTAAGGACGTATCCAATCGTGCATTGCCATCTGCTGCTACCTGAATCTTTTCCACATGCTTTCCAGATTGCACCTCAGGCAGCAGTTTATCCACGGCTATCCCTCGCCAAAGCTGTCTTCCGACTTCAACATCGTTACGAAATTGTTTGGAATTTTTGGTGAGCTTATTCATCTCCCCCAAAAACAGCACGTCAAACCTGGCATCTATTAGATCAATGAGAGCTGAGCGAGGAATACCCACCGCCTGTGATTTCTGTTCAAGGTTCATTTTCTCCAGTTTGTAGTTACCCAAGTTGGCAGCCGCTTCTGGACTCAAATTAACGGTTTTGAGCAATGTCAACCAATTTTCACCGAGTTCTAGCCATTCCATTCTTAGGGCTTCATCAGCTGAAGACTCGTCGTTTAATTTCTGTGTGCTTCGCTCAGGATGGTATTCATAAAATGAATGGTCTACTAAGTCTATGAAGAATTTCTTAGGAACGTCCACCTCCTCACGAAGGGTCTGTAGCCTGTCGATGATGGCGAGTTCTTCTGGCGGTTTTTTATAATCAGAGGTACCGGAATCGGGGGTAATAATGGTTGATGGTGTAGTGGGTCCAGGGGTCTCCCCTGGATCATT
>JBCDAG010000125.1:0-17774 GCA_039186165.1 Cyanobacteria bacterium P01_F01_bin.53 | reverse complement strand
GGAGGACGAGCGCTTGGAGCAGCTCAACCTGCCGGTAACATAGGGTTGAGTAATGGTCCCCCTTTGGGGGCTCACCGTCTTGCCCCTTTGAGGGGCTAACAGAATATAAGCCTCCGGCTTTGCCGGAGGTCGCTTAACTTGCCACCCATCGGCAGAACAGTTTGTTTAGCTAGCGGTTTTTGGAGAAAGTTGTCTCGATAGCACAGGCGATTTTACTAAAACTTCGTATCTATCAAGAAATGCCGATGTGTTGTTTGGGGCTTGCCCCCAATCTAAAAAAACGTAGATACACTGAGTATTGATCGTCACAAATGAAACTCAGTAGGAATCGCGACATCCAAGGAGCATTTCGTGAAAGAGCAAGGTGGCATCTTCCTGTCAATTTTGAAATTGATTGAGAAGTTAATTCCAGGGACCTATCTCAAGACATTTATTTACCTCAATATTATTGCGGCGCCCCGCAAGTTTTTACGTAAATTCAGCGGTGGTTTTTACCGTATGGATCACATTTATGATGTGCTTAAAGAGTTTAAGCATCAGTACAAAGGAGATTATTCAGTTTTAGAATTTGGCGTGGCTGATGGTTACTCCTTTACTAAGAAGCTGTATGCAGCGCATTACCTAGGTATGGAACAGCGGGTGATGGTGCATGGGTTCGATACCTTTGAGGGATTGCCTGAAGTGACAACCTCAGCCGATGATGCGCTGATTGAAGGGAATGACTGGCAGGCCGGTCACTATCGCGGCCGATACGATAATTTGCGGGAGTATTGCCAGGGCAAATACCAGAATTTTCAGCTACATAAAGGACTTTTTGAAGAGACCCTGACCGATGAATTTTTAAAGACTTTGGTAGCTCGCCCACCCATTTTAATTTGGGTTGATTGTGATTACTACTCATCGACCAAAGCGGTGTTTGATCGCCTAATTCCCTACATTCCTACGGGTTGTGTGATTTACTTCGATGATATTTACTTCAACTTTAGTTCTCGGTTTACCGGTGAAATGAGAGCGGTGTGGGAGCTAAACCACGGCAAGTTTGGTGAGGGACTAGAACTTGTGCGAGATGCTGCTTTGAGCCTAGATTCTAATCGAATTTATCGCTTTGTTAATATCAACCAGAAAAAGGGCTATGAATTGGTGACCCCTGATGTGGCTGATCCGGTCCGGCAAAGACGGAATGATTCTCCGCTGCCGTAGCGTTTGTTTCGTTTGTGCTATAGCCGCTAATTTAGCTATAGCGGATAATCTTGTTGGATAAGGTTGGGAGGACTGCCCGCAAATTTCAGTGCGGCTTTTGGAGCCAGTCAGTTTGAGCCAGTCAGTTTGGATTATTCAGGTTGGGTTGTTATTCAGCTGAATTTTCCTCCGCTGAGGTCTTCAACGGTGGTTGGAGGACGGTTTGAGTGAACTTTTGGGCGAGTAGCTCGGTGAAATATTCAGCCCCTTCAGGTGTTAGATGATCCGCTTCTTTGCGATAGGCCACATCAAAGAGTTTTGGATACTCATCGGGATGGTTGAATGACAGCAAGTGAGGAATCTTTCTTAGGTAATAGGCTCGGTGTATGGTCGATTTATCTATGGTCGTCGGGGCTACGACAAAAATGGGGGTGGCTCCGGCTGCCTCTATCGCCGTTGTGATTTTTTCGAGGTGCTGATAGTAAGGTTGCTCAACCGGCTCAAAGTAGACGGCATCGTTGGCCGTGATCGGTTTACGTTTCGCTTCTGCGAGCTGGGCAACATCTTGCTGATAGCTATTGATCGTTTTCAAAAAATCTTCCCTTGTCGCAATCTCTTCAGTGAGCGGTAGGTAGCCTTCGTTAGCTAAGTAGAGGGCGGCCTCTGCTGTATCTTCAGCGAGGGGATGGTGGTCTGGAAACCATCGATAAAAAATGCGGCCTACATTCAGTTGGTTCGAGAGAAAAGGGGCTAGATGAGAGAGCGTGAATCCCACCTTTTCTAAGGGGGTGCTGTAGGGATTGCTCAACACATAGTCAATGGCCAAACGGGTATTGGCAGCGGTGTGCCAGTACATAGAACGATGGGTTGGGATGGCACCAAGTCGTTCACCGCCAAAATCTAGGACATCTTCGCAAAAGACCCATTTCAAGTGGGCTGGGGGATCTTGCAAAATATCTCGTAATAGGACATAGGTTTGCATGGGCTTAAGGCCAGCTACCCCAAAGTTAAAGCTTTTGAGGGGAACCCCTGCCTTGCTAGCAACCCGATCAAAGACCTCGGGCGAAATATGATAATGCACACGGCTAGAGCCGAAAAAGAGTGTATCGTAGTCGTCTTTATGGGCCTGGTAGTAGGCATATTTGGGGCCAATGACCGAGGCATTTAAAGGGGCGATCGCACTGGGAATGATTTGGTGTAACAGGCTTGCAGCGACCAGAAAGCTCACCAGTGCGATGATGACATGCTGGCGAATTTTGCGCTGGTGAACCGTCTTCTGGCGAGCTGTATGCTGGCGAACGGTATTGCCGTTTCTAGCTACATGCGCCCCACGGCTAGCGACTTTGCTGGCAGTGTATAAGGGTTTCATCAATCGCTACTGTACACAGCTAACCTGTCGTTGCCTATCGCACTTGATTATCTTTTTTGCCCTTGTCTATCTTTTCTGAAAGAGGCCCAAATACAGGACATAGCTATACCCTGTAAAAAACATTAGCAAAAATGGCAGCGATAGGTAATGAGTATGATAAAGCGCAAAGACAATTGTGATCGCTAGATACAGTAGCATCACCATTTCTAAGAATAGAACCCAAGTTTTAGCCCCTCGATATTTTTTGGTTGCCCAACTCTCTGATTTTCGGACCACGCCGTGTTTGGGGGTGCGCACAAAATCATTCCCTGTCCCCATGAATCCATCGCAAACTGCCAGCGACTGATTGAGACTCAACCCAATCCCAATGCTCATTAAGAAAAAGATTTGGGAGAAACATTGCCAATGGGACTCAATAGGATTTTGTTCTTTTTGCGAGACCCAATAAAAGGCGAACAAGTTGATGGTCGTGACTAAAAAGATGGGGATATAAATGATTAGCCCATGCTGCCACTGATGTTCAGAGACATAGATTTGATAGGGCAAAGAAAGCATCAGTAGGATGATCACCAACAAATAGTTAACATTGTTAGTCAGGTGGAGAAATGCCTCACACTTTACATGGAGCGGAACCGCCGCCTGAAAAATAGATCCCAATGATTGCTTGGCGACCTGGCTGGCCCCTTTTGCCCAGCGGAATTGTTGGGATTTGAAGGCATTCATCTCCATGGGCAGCTCCGCAGGCACCACGATGTGGGGTAGGTATATGCAGCGCCAACCTTTGAGCTGCACCCGGTAGGAAAGATCGAGATCTTCCGTTACGGTGGTGTGTTTCCATCCACCCGCATCGGCGATCGCACTGGCTCGCCAAATGCCCGCTGTTCCGTTGAAATTAAAAAAACAGCCCGATCGGTTTCGAGTCGTTTGCTCAATCACAAAGTGACCGTCAAGCATGGGGGCCTGGATTTTGGTGAGGAGAGAGTACTGCCGATTTAGGTGGGTCCAGCGGGCCTGAACCATCCCGACCTTAGGGTCAGCGAAGTTGTTCACCATTTGCAGCAGGGTCTCTGGCTTAGGCACAAAGTCCGCATCAAAAATCATGATCAGCTCCCCAGAGGCCCGCTCTAAGCCATAGGCCAGTGCCCCGGCCTTAAAGCCCCGACGATGGGTGCGATGGATGTAGTCAACGTTAAGGCCCTGTTGCTTGAGCTCAAGGCTTTTTTGGTACGTCACTTGGCGGGTTTCATCGGTAGAATCATCCAACACCTGAATTTCTAACTTATCAAGTGGATAATTCAACTGGCCAACGGCTTCTATCAATCGTTCTGCGACATATAGCTCGTTAAAAATGGGTAGCTGCACCGTGACGGTGGGGAGCGTTTCGCAACTAAAGGGTTGGCGAGGTTGGGGAATGGGGGAAATGGGGACTTTGTATTTGTAAAATCGCCAGATCATCAGAATTTTGTGGAACCCGTACATTGAAATTATGGACAACAGGCTGATGTAGAGAATGGGGGTTATCTCTAGCAAAAATTCGAGTGAGCGGGTTGTCATAATAACTATGCGAGGGAAAGAAAAGGCCTACGGGTTGTGCATGATGGAATAGATGCTTTGCCAGTCGTTTTTTAACGGGTCGTTTCGTAACAGGTTATTTTGTCGCTGGTCGTTTTGTAACCGGTTGTTTTTTAACTGGTCCCAGATGGCCAAATCCGACGGCCGATCGATATCTGAGAGTGTTTCTAGCTGTGCGAGGGAAAGGCCTAACTGTTGGGCTTTTGAACGAGTTTGTTGAAAAACGTGGGGCGTGCTCCAGGCAATGCCTTGGAACAGCGCCTTAAGCGAAGGATTTGAACCAGCTTGCTGACGCAGGCCGATAAGATAATAGCCCCCATCCTCCGCAGGCCCAAGAACGACGTCTTTTGTCATGAGGTCTTGGAAGGCCTGTTGGATATGCCGTGTGCTGAGTTCAGGGCAGTCGGCTCCGATAGCGATGACACGCCCTTCTGTAGACTCTTGTGAACGACCTTCTTCGAAGGCTTGCTGAAAGCCTGCCCATATGCGATCACCCAAATCCCCTTGGACCTGAGTGTGATAGCTCAAACGAGGGCCGAGCCAATCGTGCATCTTAGCTAAGCGGGCTCCGGTAAAATGCACCTGGATTTGCCACCCAGGGTGCTGTAGCCTCTCAATCAAATATTCCGCCATGTGCCGTTGCAGCTGAGCGGCCCCGGTGGCCCCCAAGGCTGGGATTAACCGAGTCTTGGTGTGGCCGGGTTCGGGGTAGCGTAAAAACAAGAGCAGCCGGCAGTGTTGCTCTTGTTGTTTCTGCTGCTCTTTCTGAGTCAGGGATCGATTTAGGGCGCTGTTAAACAATCTGGGCTCAAGCATCGCTTAAGGCTGCCGGTTTAGGGACCAGTCATAGTTTGTATAGCTAATCTTATAGCCACCTGCTTTGAGGAATTCGCTATCCGCCTCACTGAGGTAGCCGCTGATAAAGTTCAGCACAGCGCGTTCGTTTTTACTGCCCGCGAAGCCTTCGTCTGTACCGTAGCTGGGTACCCAGTCCTGACCAAACCAATCGAAAATCTCGGAGAGTCTGACCTCGTTCTTCTCTCGGTCAATTTCGAAAGCTTCGGGGCGGCTGATGAAGATTTTGGATTGGTCGTCAAGCTGAGCATCTAAGTTTTCGCCCGTGAAGGGCTCTTGGCGTAGGTAAGGGCAGCTGATGGCGGCACACACCAAGGCGGCATGGATACGTGGCTCATTGAAGTTAGCCCGTAAAATGTCGTGCTCAATGTTGTTGAGGGTTTGTTGATCTTGCAAGATGCCATGCTTTTTGAATCGCCAAACGCCGGTGATATCTTTGATGCTGGCTTTAATGGGGGATTCGTCAATAATGGACTTGAGCGTAATGGAGTTGTAGGCATTGATTAAGAAGGCAATTTGTTCTTCTTCGCTCCAGCTTTCGTAGGTGCTCGGGCTGGTGAGCTGCACGGAGGCATTATAGGCATCTAGATCAGCTCGGTTAGCCTGGAGGGTGTCGTAGTCTACCAGGCCCTGCTCATCGACGTAGCTAGAGAGGACATTGGCGAATGCGGGGGTATTAGGCGTTGTTTCACTGCCCGCTTCTTGGGCGATCGCAGAGCTGCTGCCGGTTTGGGATGCGCTTTCGATCGTGCATCCGCCAAGGGCAATGAATGCGGGCAGCAGCGCCATGAGTAAATATTTTTTTTGCATAGTGCTATGAATGGTGGAGTGAGTGAGTGAGGTTCTGAAATGCAAAAGCGATATTGCTAGCATAGGGCCATCAATTGCAGAAAACCTGAAATATCGCTGAGAGCGTCATAAGTTCTTGCTTTTAACTTGCCCCGCTGTCAAATTTTCTCTGCTGTCAAGCTTTTGTGGCTGTCAGTGATGTTGAGTATTGGTGATACCACTGACCTCGACTGTTTTTTGCGCGTGGGGGCATTAGCCGTAATATCTTTACTGGTTTAGGATGACGTGGCAATCCCATGGCGTTTAATAACACCGTAGGATTTCTGGTGATGACACAAGCACTCACGAGTCAGTTCGCGCACGAGGGTGTGTTTTTACAGTGCAATACGAATATGAGCCATATCAAAATTTGGGCATTTTGAGGGGACAATTGCACATTTCCTTTTGCCCAACACCATGGCTCACATTGCCGATTTCCCTGTTCAGTCGTCACCCCAGCGCTCTGGTCAGTTCTCTGGCCAGCTCTCTGGATACACCTGGGGTGACCTGATTTATCAGGGAGCAAAGACGGCTGTATATCGTGCAGTGGAGATAGACTCTCAGCAGCCTGTTGTGATCAAATACCTGTGCGAGGAGTATCCGAGCTTTGGGGAACTGGTGCAGTTTCGTAATCAATATACGATTACTCAAAATCTTTCCATTCCCGGTGTTGTAAGGCCCCTCGGTTTGGAGCCTTTTGGGAATGGCTATGCCCTGATTATGGAAGATGGTGGGGGCATTTCTTTAGAGCAGTATGCTCAGCAAAAGCCCCTGTCGCTAATCGAAGCCCTCGGCACAGCGCTTCAGCTAGCCGACATTCTCCATCAGCTCCATCAGCATCGAGTCATTCACAAAGATATCAAACCGGCCAATATTCTTATCCACCCAGATCCCAAACGGATTACGCTCATTGACTTCAGCATCGCTTCCCTGCTGCCGAAGGAAACGCAAACGATTCAAAGTCCTAACAATTTGGAAGGGACTTTAGCCTACTTGGCCCCAGAGCAAACGGGTCGGATGAACCGAGGCATTGATTATCGTGCCGACTTTTATGCTTTAGGTGTTACCCTCTTCCAACTGCTTACAGGCAAACTCCCTTTTCCCAGTAAAGACCCGATGGCGCTGATCCATCACCACATCGCCCAAGCGCCTACCCCGATAAACCAGCTTAACCCAGAGATTCCCTCTATGGTGGCGCAACTGGTGGCCAAGCTAATGGCCAAAAATGCCGAAGACCGATATCAGAGTGCACTGGGCCTGAAGCATGATTTGGAAACTTGCCTTATTCAGTGGAAAGAGGAAGGGGCGATCGCGAGCTTTGACTTAGGAGAGCGAGATTTGTGTGATCGCTTTCTTATCCCTGAAAAACTCTATGGACGAGAATCCGAAGTCCAAACCCTGCTCGAGGCCTTTAGCCGAGTCTCTGAAGGCGCATCGGAATTAATGCTGGTGTCAGGCTTCTCCGGGATTGGTAAAACTGCTGTCATCAATGAGGTGCATAAACCCATCGTGCGGCAGCGGGGGTATTTCATTAAAGGTAAATTCGACCAGTTTAATCGCAACATTCCCTTCAGTGCCTTTGTCCAAGCCTTTCGCAGTTTGGTGAGGCAATTGCTGAGTGAGAGTGATACAGATCTACAAAATTGGACTAGCGAAATTCTGGCAGCGCTGGGCCAGAATGCCCAAGTCATTATTGACTTAATTTCAGAGCTAGAGAGGGTTCTAGGCCCACAGCCCGCCGCCCCAGAATTATCAGGAATTGCCGCCCAGAACCGCTTTAACCTCCTATTCCAGAAGTTTATCCACGTTTTTACAACCCCTGCCCATCCGTTAGTCATCTTTGTCGATGATCTGCAATGGGCAGACTCCGCTTCTTTGACGCTGATTGAGCTTCTGATGGCAGATCCTCAATCCGGACACTTGTTGCTGCTGGGGGCCTATCGCGATAACGAAGTCTTCCCGGCCCATCCCCTTATGCTTACCCTTGATGAGATGGGCAAAGGTGGGCTCGATATCCATACCCTGACCCTCAAGCCCCTGAGCAAACCTAGTCTCAATCACCTCATTGCTGATACGCTCCATTCCCCGGCTCAGGCCGCGCAACCACTCACCGAGCTAGTGATGCAAAAGACCCAGGGTAATCCCTTCTTTGCTAGCCAGTTCCTCAACGTCTTGCATCAAGACCAATTAATTACCTTTGAGCCCGATGTGGGGGACTGGCAGTGTGATATCGCCCAAGTACAAGCAGCCGCCTTGACCGATGATGTGGTTGAGCTGATGGTCACCCAGTTGCAAAAGTTGCCAGATGACACCCAAGAGATGTTGAAGCTGGCAGCTTGCATTGGGAGTCAGTTTGATTTAGAAACGCTAGCCATTGTCTCTAAAAAGTCTGCACTAGAGGCCGCAACCGCTCTGTGGAAAGCCTTGCAGGAAGGGCTAGTACTGCCCACTAACCAGGTGTATAAGTTCTTTCAAACTGCACAGGCAGAACAGCCTGCCCTTGAGGAGGCCAGGCGGCTTTCCTATCGTTTTCTCCATGATCGGGTGCAGCAGGCTGCTTATGCTCTGATCCCAGATGAACAAAAACAGAAAACCCATTTGAAAATTGGTCGGTTACTTTGGCAAGAAACCAACGAGACAGAAAATTGTTTTGAGATTCTCAACCATTTGAACATAGGGATTGACCTGATTGTTGAGCCTCAGGAACAGCGGTCGCTGATGCAGCTTAATTTAGTCGGTTGCCGACGAGCAAAACTAGCGACTGCTTACGGCGCTGCCCTACAGTATGCGGAAATGGCCATGGGGTTATTGCCCGCTAGTCCTTGGTCAATTGAGTATGACTTTGTGTTGGCCCTGTACGAAACTACTGCTGAAGTTGCCTATCTCAATACTGACTTCAATAAAGCAGAAACAGTCATTCAAGAGATTTTAGCCAATACTCATCAGCTGATTGACTGTATCAAGGCCTATGAACTGTTGGTGCAAATCTATATCGCTAAGGATCAACAAATTAAAGCGATTGAAACTGGTTTAGAAGCCCTAACCCAGTTAAGCGTAACGTTAGTGGAACGCTCTGACTGGCAGAGTGATTTGCCAGCCTTACCTGACGCAACAACCTTAAAAACGCAGTCAGAGATGGAAAATCCTGTTTATCTGGCTGCGCTTCGGATCTTGATTTCGATTATTCCGCCCACCCATCACGTCAAACCAGAACTGTTTCCATCTGTTGCTTTGACCATGATGGAACTTTGTGATCGTGAAGGCATCTCTGATTTGGCAGCCTATGTCTACGGCATTTATGGTCTGTTTCTTTGCGCGGTCGTTAACGAGCCAGAGACGGCTCATCGCTCCGGCATGCTCTCTCTGAAACTGTTAGAACATTTTCAGGCTGACTACCTGCGCACCAAGGTCAACATGTTGTTTGCAGTCTTTGTCTGTGCTGGTAAAGATGCTGGACAAACCACTTTGCCTTTGCTGAAGCAAGGAATTGAAGTAGGGTTTGAATCCGGTGACATTGAATATGTCAGTTACTGCATTATGGCTTACTTCTCTAACCTCTTGTTAGTAGGCCGTCCGCTAAATGAGGTGGAAGAATCACGACATCTTTATCTCTCAGTCCTAGAGCAGTTTAAGCAGGAACATTGCATTGAATACTCTAAACTCTGGTTACAGTTAGCAGATGTTTTGTCCGGTGAAGATGTGCCTGTCGACACTGCTATTTTGGAGCATTTCGAATCGACCCATAATCATCAATGTTTGTTTGCCTTCCATCTTTCTCAACTGATTGCGAGTTACACCTTTGGTCAATATGAGCTGGCCCTGGACTATGGTGTCCAAGCGTTTGCAAGCCAGGAGGCTGCTTTTGGCCTCTTGTTGACGGCTGCACATAGCTTTTACTACGCACTCACTTTGTTGTCACAGGTGAATAGTAGTCCTGCTATCAGTCCTGAGAGTATTGATAGTTCTGATGATGTCTTTAGTCAGCAACAAGAGATGTTAGAGAAAGTCGCTACCCAATGCGAAAAATTAAGTCAGCTGGCTGCCCACGCACCCTGTAATTATCAGCATAAAGTGGATTTGATTATGGCTGAGCAACATCGTGTAACGGCACAAATATCCACGGCTATAGATTATTATGAACGCGCTATCGCAGGTGCTAAGACTGCCGGATATGCACAAGAAGAAGCCCTTGCTAACGAGCTTGCTGCCAAGTTCTATCTGGATTGGGGCAAAGAGAGAGTTGCGGCAGGCTATATGCAAGAAGCCTACTATTGCTATGCTCGTTGGGGAGCTAAGGCCAAAGTCGCTGACCTAGAAAGCCGCTATCCAGTGCTGCTCTCGCCCATATTACGATCCTCCGATACATCAGGGGCTGTATTAAATGCGCTGATGACTATTTCTGATCCCACGGTATCAGTTCATTCTGGTAGTTTCCATAGTACTAGCAGCGCTAGCCTTAACCAGACCCTGGATTTTGCCAGCATCCTAAAAGCTTCCCAAGCGCTTTCTGGGACCATCCAACTCGATGAATTGCTACAGCAGCTCACCCACATCATGTTGCAATACTCAGGAGGTGACCGTTGTGCACTAATTTTGCCCAGCAATTCTGATGAATGGCAGGTGCGGGCAATCACGACGCCCGAAACAACAGATTTTAGTGCTGCGCCGTTGGATGAGAATACTAATATACCTGTGCAGCTCATTCGCTATGTAAAACGATCACAGGAAATCGTTGTTGTTGATGGTAATAACAACAATTTACCCGTTCATGATTCCTATTTGATGCAGCACCAACCTAAAAGTACTATTTGTTTCCCCCTGTTGAACCAGAAAAAGTTAGTAGGCATTGTATATCTTAGCAATCAACTGAACAGTAGTACCTTTACTCGCGATCGCATTGCTGTTCTTTCACTACTCGCCAATCAGGCGGCTGTCGCCCTAAATAATGCCCAGCTCTATGCTCAGAGTCAGGAAAAATCTCGTCACCTTAAAGAGTCTCAAAAAAGGCTAGAACAGAGTGAATCCTATCATCGTAATTTATTCGAACAGTCTTCAATAGGATTATTGCTGTGCCGTATGAATGGAGAATTGGTGTATGCCAATCATGCCTTCGCCGATATCCTCGGACGTGAGACCAAGGAGCTACCTGCACTCACCTATTGGGAAATTACACCCCAAAAATATGCTGAAGCAGAGCAAGCACAGCTCGAAAGCTTAAACAAGAACGGATGTTATGGCCCCTATGAAAAAGAGTATATCCATAAAGATGGACACCTGATTCCGGTCAGGCTATCTGGTGTGATCGTTGAGCGGGATAACGAACAGCTTATTTGGTCTAGCATCGAAGATATTAGCGATCGCAAGCAAGCCGAAGAAACTATTCTGCAAAAATCCCGAGACTTAGAAGGCGCGCTCGCTGAATTGCAAAATGCCCAGTTGAAAATGGTGCAAAGTGAGAAGATGTCGGCCCTGGGAGGGCTCGTTGCAGGTGTTGCCCATGAAATCAATAACCCCGTCGGCTGCATTATTGGCAATGTAGGTGCTACGAAGAACTACATTGAGGATTTATTGCACCTCATAGAGCTTTATTCCGAACGGATCCCCAACCCCGATGCTGAGCTGGCAGAAGAACTGGAAGAGATTGAGCTAGACTATGTGAAAGAGGATTTGTCTAAGCTGATCAAGGCCATGAAAGACAGTGGCGAACGGATTAAATCCATTAGTAAAAGCTTGCGCACGTTCTCTCGGGCGGATACCGAAACGAAGCAGGTCTTTGACTTGCGTGAGGGCTTAGAGAGTACGGTGTTGATTTTGCGGCATCGATTGAAAGGCAATGACCAGCGTCCGGCCATTGATGTTGTCACCGAGTATGGCGAGATTCCTGACGTGGCCTGTTTCCCCGGCCAGCTGAACCAGGTGTTTATGAATCTTCTGGCCAATGCAATTGATGCCTTAGATGAGGCGAGCCAAGGGCTTAGTTTTGCTGAGCTGAAAGCGAATCCGAATGTGATTACCGTTCGTACTGAGCTAGACCCTGGGTCAGGTAATGAGCCCGCAAATAAGCAGGTGAAAATTGTCATTTCTGACAATGGACCTGGTATTCCAGAGGCGGTGAGGGCGAAGATGTTTGACCACTTATTTACCACTAAGGGCGTGGGCAAGGGGACTGGGCTGGGCTTAGCGATCGCGCGTCAAATTGTGGTCGAAAGTCACGGAGGCACGCTAGAGGTTCAGTCTGAAGTGGGGCAGGGCACAGCGCTCTGCATTTGCTTGCCGGTGTAAGGCAACCCCTGGTCTATCGCACTAATTTTGATGAAATGTCTGTGACGATTGTGCAGTCGGGCTTTTCCCTAGGATAGGTTGTACGGCCAATCCTAAAAGAAGTGGTGCCCAAAGAGCCCAGTATTGCAGGGGACTCAGTGTCCAACTTTCACCACCCAGGGCGAGGCCGTAGGGCAGGGCGAAGTACACGAATGATGACACGCACACTAGGCGAGTTCCCCAGTTACGACTAGCCACGGCAAAGGGAGCTAGCCATGTAAAGTACCAAGCGTGAATGATGGGTGAGAGCAGCATCAGAACAATAAAGTAGCGCTCGATAAAGGTGCCTACGCGTTGGACACGAACGAGATTCCAGAGCAGGGCGAGGCCTAAGGGCATCGCGTATATCCAGTTTGCTTTGATCGAGGCTGGCCATAGCAAGGCTACGAAATGGGGCACTAATGAAGCGCTGCGACCATAGCTTACGAATGAGGAACTCAAGGGTAGGATGGGGCAGCTAAGGCCTTGGCAAAAGGGTAGTGCTGAGAGGGCAATGGGCAGCAAGCCAAGAACGACTAATCCGATGGCCCCTAGAACTGCCATCTGTACTGCCATCTGTGCGGAGGGCGTAGTAGTGAGATTGTTTTTAGACTGGCTGACTGACCTCTGCTGTCTCCAAGCAATAAACAACAATACAGGTAGTGACATCCACTTCACGGCGATGCTCAATCCAATGGCGATCGCGCTCAGAATTCGTCTGTGCCACTCCACTCTCTTATCTGTTGTTTCAAATTTTTCAGGACTAGATGTGGCAGGGCTAGATGTGTCGGGGGTATCCCACCATAGCCAGGCAGCTACGAGAGGTAGGAGAAACCAACTGTCATAGTGCCCGCCGCCCGCAAAGCTATAGATCACCAGCGGATTCCACGCGTACAGCAGCGTTGCCCGATAGCCGAAACGACGGCAGAGGAGCCCACAAATGCCCAGGTCAGCGATGGTGAAAGCCAGCTTAAACAACAGGACTGATGGGTTTAGGGCCGCTAAGAAACGGAATCCAAGCTGGGTGACGGGTGGATAAATGGCGGCATGGTCAGGGTGGTTGATGAACTCCCACCAGCTGAATCGCAGCGGTTCTAGTACATCGGTGGTGGGTGCGAGTAGGTAAGGATTAAACCCTTCTATTTGGATGTGTCCTTCCCAAAGGTAGCGCCAGATGTCATCGCCGGGGTGCATGGCGAGCATGATGAGTCGGGGTGCGATCGCCACACCCCAAAACCAGCTACCAGTAATTTTCTTGAGCCCCCAAGACGCGATAAAGCCAGTACTCATCAACCCGATGCCTCTCCAAAAGATTGGTACGGCATCGGGTTGGTTTAAAAAGTCGCCATGGGGCATTGCCCATAGGCCACCGACAATGAGCGACAGCGCACTCAACCATAACAAAGTTGTCTGTATCACTTTCGTTTGGCCTATGGTGCTTAGCCTATTCAACAGCATGCCTCCTGTTTTTTCCCAGTACAACTGTGCAAGCGTCGTGAGAATAATTTGGCCCGCTTTGAAGCTGCCGCGTAAGGTGCCAGAAATTTTAGAGCGCCCACCTTGTCGAGGCAGGTAGTTTACGGGCCGCTCACAAATTCGTAGTTTGTTGCTAACGGCCTTGGCCTGCATTTCTACGGTCCAGCCAAAGCCCCGATCGGCCATAGCAAGCTGATCGAGCGAGGCTTTGCGAATGAGTCGTAGGGGGCCTAGGTCGTGATAGGCGTAGCCCCACCCTAAATGGATGAGCCAGGTTGCGAGCCAATTGCCGAAGTTTTGGGCGGGGGTGAGCTGCGCTCTGCCTGCTACGCTTCCTCGTCGATTGCCTAAAATCAGGTCGTGGTTATCGGTTAGCACAATCAGCTCAGGTAGCTGCGAGAGATCATCGCTACCATCCCCATCACAAAACAAAATCCACTCGGCTTGGGCTGCAGCCGGTGATTGCAGGCCACTCCAGCAGGCTTGGCCGTAGCCTCGCCTGGGTTCGGAAATGACCTGGGCACCGGCTTGGGCCGCGATGGATGGTGTGCGATCGTTACTCCCATTATCCACCACGCAAATTGTTGTGAGTCCCTGCTGTTGTAATCCTTGGATCACGCCCGCAATCGTTTCTTCCTCATTAAGTACAGGAATGATGACCAGAATATTTTCCAAGCTGATGAGGACTATCTCAAAAGACAGCCGCAAAAGACAGTTTCAGCCTAGCAGTTCTTTTTTATGATTGTTGGGCCGATCTTTTTCTAATTTTGTTGGGCTGATTGTTGAGATTGTCGGCCTAACCTTGGGTGCTGATGGTCAGTACTTGGGGTGGGGTGGCATCGGGTGGGTAGAGAAACTGAACGTTCACATCTCGTTGCTCGCCTGGCTGAAGTGTTACTTCGATCAGCGGTTGTCCCTGTTCTCCCTGGTTTTGTTCGAGGTAGGTGTAGTAGGCGCGTGAGCGACCATTATCTTCCTTGTAAATGAACAACACGGTGCCACGGAAAAACACGCGAGATGCTGGGTTCGTGTAGAACTGTAGGGCATTATTTCCCAATCTGTCGTTTTGCAGTGGTGTTTGCACTGCTAAAGAGACTTTTTGAGGGCTGTCGGTATTGTTGGTTAGGGGTAAGTCTAAGTTGTATTCGACGCCGTAGTTGCCGTTGGCACGATAGGCCGTATCGTCGTAGCGGGCGACAACAGGGGCGCTCTGAATTTGCCCGGTCCCGAAGGTGTTGCGCTCTAGGGTGCTGAGTCCGTAGGAGATTTGTTGGCCGGGGGTGGGAATGGCGAGCTGGCTGTTTCTGCCATCGGTTAGGGTTGCGCGCCATTGGGAGCCCTCAGCAACGCCGGAAACGCGGCCATAGCGGAAGGGTTCGTCTCGGTTACCGGGACGACTAGGGGATGTGTCGCGGGGGGTAGACAGTCGGCCTTTGGCCAGTAGATAGCGCCAATCGTTCAGGCTGGGGACTATCTCTCGGCCATTCTCTTGGGGGGCGTGCATGGCCAGGCTGGCGACATACACGGGGCCACTGCTGTTCAGGCGCATGAGGGTGGAGCGACCGTTGAGCCTTGGGCCTTCGCCGGAGCTGGCTGTGATGGGCGGTGGGGTGAGTTCACTGCCGGGGGTGAGGGTGCCATCGGTGGCCACGTTAAGGCGGCGCAGTGGAATTGGCGCGTTTAGCAGGAGGTGGCTCTCGCCGGGGGCAATCGTGACCTGACCGGGCAGGGAGGCCTGGCGGCGATCGCGCAGCACATCATTCATCACCCGGCTACCGGGGCCAGAAAAGTTGTTGCTATAGAGATTCGAGCTGCCCGAGGCGATTTCGTTCCAGGGTGACTCTTGAGAAATATGGGAGGCACCATCGCGAATATTCAGCGTGACGGCGCGATCGCCCGGATTGTGAACCATAATCGCTTCGTAAACCGTGCGTGTGTCCCGATCGTCTTGGCCCCGGGCCACGTGGTGCGAAAAAATGTCGAATCGCCCGTTAAAGGTGTAGTTGAGATGGGCGCTGGGGTCGGCCTTGCCCCTAGAGGGAAAGGTGGAGAGCAAGATGCCGTCGTTTTCAATAATCTCTGGGCTGTTGCTGTTAAACACAGGCACGTTGTCCAGCCCACCGGGAAGCGATCGCACTTCCTGCTCAATGGTGATGACTTCCCCGTTCGCTTGGGCCACCAGCGGCGCATTCGGCGGCACACTCGCTGGGGAAACTTGGGTAACCAAGGCTTCTGTAACAGAGGCGGTGGAAGCCGTGGTCAGGGCGAGTAAAGAGAGGAACGAGAACATTAAGCGTTTGAGGCCTAAGCCTACTCCGGTGAGCGAACATCAGGTGGGCATCGTTTTAATTTACGTGCAATTTTAAGGATCGACGTAGCAAAACGAACGGATCAGAAGATATCACCGTAGGTAGAGGGCTCGCAATCGATAGTGGACAGTTGCCTTGGTGGTAGTCTCGTACACATTTGTCAGTGTTCTGCGGCACAGCCTTAGGAGGCGCCGTTTCAGAAGGCACCGTTTCAGAAGGCACTGGCTCAGAAGGCACTGGCTCAGAAGGCACTGGCTCAGGGCGCACTCTCAGTCATGAGCCCGCCGAGACTATTGGCAATGATGCCTTGGATCAGCGTTTTGGGGATTGGCGGGCAGTCGCCAGTGACAGTGGCAGTGGGCTTGGGATAGGTAATCATGCCGTCGAGGATGAGCATGGCCAACCCGTGGACGAGTGCCCATCGGCCCAGGGCAAGTTCTTCTGGATCACCTGCTTTAAAAGCCCCTGTAGCTTGGCCCGAGGCGATGATATCCACCAAAATTTGAAAGGTGCCTTTGGCAGTGCTCGGTAAGCTGCTATCTGGCATTGGCGTGTCCGGAAAGTGGCTAAACATCAGCCGAAAGTGGGTGGGATGCTCTAAGGCGTAGCGCACATAGGCCTCGCCCGTGCCTTGCAAGGCGGCAATTGGCTCGGCCTTGGCTTCGGTGACCGCAGCCTTAAGGTATTGGCCAAATTCAATAAAGCCCTCTTCAGCGACCGCCGCGAGCAGGGCCGCTTTATCGGCAAAGTGACGATAGGGCGCTGTGTGGGAGACCCCGGCCTGTCTGGCCACGCCCCGTAGGGATAGGCTTTGGATATCTTGTGTTTTCAGAATAACCAGGGCGGCTTCAAGCAAGGCTTGGCGCAAATCGCCGTGGTGATAGGAGGCCTTCTTTGCCATGGGTTTGAGCGGAGTAGTGTCGAGGGTTTCCTTGTTGTATAGCCTAGAGCATTGTCTTGCAATCCATGCTTGAAATTCATAGTCGAATTGCTTGCTTACAAAAGAGCTAGAGGGCTCAGAAAAACTAAAAGTTGACGATGTAAACATAGGTGCGCTACCTTGGGTGCATCGATAAGTTTACAGCGTCAACTTATGAGGCGATAGAAAGATTATGGAAGTGCGAATGGACCCTCAAGGATTAGCTGGTGGAGCTGCTGGTGATTCTGCTGGCAGTGCTGAGACTTATGGCGCTGATGATGTGCAGCGGATTTTAGCGATCGCATTAGATGAGCGATCACGCTCAGACACCACCTTTTCATCGGTGGCCCTCTCTGACATGGCCCAAGAGCTAGGGCTAGATGGCAGCGACTTGGCTCAGGCGATTAAAGTGTGGCAGTCCGAAAAAGGGCTTGTGGCGAAGGAAGCGGCAAAGGTTCTACAAAAACAACGACAGTGGCAGCGTTTTTATCGTTGGGAGTTGTTGCCTTGCCTGGCTGTGAATACCTTTCTCCTGCTGTTGAATTTCTCTTTGTCAGGTGCGATTACCTGGGCGATTTATCCCCTGTTGGGGTGGGGCCTTGGTCTATGTTTGAGCGCACCCTTGTTCGCCCTTAATCCAGGCGGATTCTGCCAAAAGGGCTGTCAGAAAGACTATGCCGGCAAGGCGCATCTGTTGGATGAGGCTGTTTGATGCAGTTTTCACGCACTCTTACATGTTTGATGCAGTTTTCGCTCAGAATTTTGGTGAAAGAAAATGAACAGTGTTTTTTCAGGTCGTTATACCGCTAATGTGTCAGATCCCTTTGTGGTTTTTCTAATTGGTATGCGGATGGGTGCCAAGTTAAGGTTACGTCGCAGTAGTCAAGGTTGCGAAACAAGGTTAGGAAAGGAGTATGGTAGTGAGCCCCTGCGCCTCTGATGAGTCATCGATACGCCCGTAATCCGG
>JBCDAG010000124.1:0-17817 GCA_039186165.1 Cyanobacteria bacterium P01_F01_bin.53 | reverse complement strand
CTTAACTAATTTTGCTAAAGAACAATAGTTCCAGTACTCATAGTAAAGGCCCACCGGCTGACTAACTTGTTCAAAAAAATCTGGATTGTGAATTGCGAGGTATCTTTGCCAACGTCGTAGGTCATGAACCCCTGACTGGCCCCAAACAATTCGCCCCAACAAAAAATACAGATGCCAGTGCCGCTCCCCCTGGCCAGAAAATTTGAGAAGTCCTGTAAATTGTTTCTCGTAGCAAGCTCGTATTTTTTCCGCTAGGATTTTCTCAAACATACTCATGAGGTGGGGCGCAATATGGGGACCGCTTTAGGCTTCAATATTTTTATATTTTTAGGCAAACACTGACTATGCAAAAAAACAATGGCTGAGAACTAGCGGGGTACTTACTGGCAGGGTACTTACTCGTTAGCTCTCAATATTAAGTTACTTAAATATTATTCCCAGCCTGAAAGCTCTAATATGTGGGTAATTACATAAAAATAGAAACTTTATCGGACCCAATATTACAGAGGCAATGCATGCTCTGAATATCGGTATTTACTAGGAGTTAGACAGAGAAGTCGGCCAGAGAAATCGGCCAGAGAAGTCGGTGCTATCTTTTGGTGCTCATGGACCTAGAGTCTGCGACCAACAGGAGAAGGATGCTAAGAGAAAACACTAACCAATCAGAACCGTGCTGATAGCCTTATTTTCTAGTGGGGTAATAGGCATCTCCCGCTTGGCATAGAGAATGCCACACGCGGCTACGATCTTATCGGAAATAGTTGTGTAGTATGATTCTTCCAACTCGTACTCTGACAGGATCGCTTTCAGGCGTTTTCCTAAGGTCTCAAGCGCGGAATGTTGCTTATGTAGCTCTTGTATCATGGAGAGCATGGGTATTGCATCAAGGCGATCATGGTAGCGTTCCCATTGCCCACAACAGGCACAATACAAAATTTTCTTGATGGAAATACAATCGTCCTCTTGCTCAAGGTGGTCAGCGATAGTTTTATGTAGGACTGCTCTTTGAGGATTTAATGAAGGTTTGGCAGGACGGAAAATATCCATCTGAGGGATATCGTCATGCTCCCCATAGAAATCTTGCAAGCTTTCAATAATGACATCCGCTGCTGCAAAATATTCCTCCTGAGGCTTGAGGGTACTGACCGTTTGATAAAGGCTGGCACGGCACTTATTTAGCGTATCGTGACTGTCAGTGAGTGACTCTAGCAATAGCTTAAGAGAAGAACCCGCTAAAACGGTCGCGTCTTTTTCACCGCTGGCCCGATGTACCGCGTACAGTAGGCTTTTTATCCGATCAACCTCTGGATGAACTGAAAGTGTATTCAACGTATCGCTAAGAGGCGCAATAAAAGGAACAGCCATTGGGCTAAATCCTATCGAGTCTTGGGGTTGTTGCGTATTAACCGGTGCAACATGGTATGCAGAAACATAGTCATCTATATTTTTTAAGGAGAGTTCGCCAGCGTAGGAAGCTTCTAACTTCAGCCGAGACCGAACAACTTCATAGACAACCTGGGACATGCAGATACCGCCTGGCTTCGCTTCAGCCTCTAGACGGGCAGCAATATTAACCGCACTCCCCATCATGTCTTCGTTATTGAAGAAAATATCGCCGAGATGCACCCCAACGCGGTGTACAAAATGCTTGTTTTTCTGGTCTTCTTGAGCCAGGGCCGCAAAGTGATTTTGCATTTCTACGACACAAGAAACCGCCTGCACTGCACTGATAAAGTACATCAGTACACCATCTCCAGTGGTTTTGAGAATCTTTCCTTGGAAACGCTCACACAGCTCTGAAATGAACTGGAGATCGTGATTGATAATGGATAAGGCGGTATCTTCGTCTTGAGACATCCACCGACTAAACCCAACTGCATCCGTAATGACAATGGCGGCTAAAGAACGCTGTATTTCATTTTGTACAGTTAGGCTCATGGATTGGCATTATCTGAGGGCTATATCTTTTGCATAAAATGCAGCCTGGCGCGCATATCTGTGATTTCTTCTTGGTTTCCCAAGCAGATACTCGATTTAGGCAGGCAACATCGACTCAACGTAAGTGCTCTCAACAAAGAAATTCGCACGCGCAAAGATTTTCCGAATGCTACTGTGTTACCCAAAACATCGTAATCGAGGCTAATGCGGAAACAGAAGCGTCGCTAGACATAAGTTGTGAGACAGCATCACATTCAGTTTTATATTTCCCAAATTAAAACCTGGGTTACACGTCGTGTAATTACGCTGGAACCATGTATATACCGTCATTTCAGAGTCATGCTTCACACTTTTTGAGTCGCAAATTCCGCAAATTCTATGATTAGTTGGGACAATGGTGATGTATCAGTCTAAAAAATTAAGTGGCCGTTAGAATCTACGGGAATCGAGAAATTAAAACACTGCCTGGAGAGGCAACGCGACCAACCTCGGCGCGTGTGAGAGAAGCACTGTTTAATATTTGGCAGGGCCGCATTTTGGGCTGTCGGTGGCTGGACTTGTGCGCCGGAAGTGGGGCGATGGGCGCTGAGGCGCTGTGTCGGGGGGCGGCAGTCGCTGTCGGCATTGAAAAATCAGGGGCGGCTTGTCAGATTGTCACGGAAAACTGGCAAAAGGTTGCCAAACCAGAGCAGAGCTTTCGGGTGATGAAAGGAGATGTGGCACGACAGCTAGCTCACCTCAAGACAGACAAGACAACTGAGTATCAGCAGTTTGACTGCGTGTATTTCGACCCGCCCTATGCAAGCGAGCTGTATACCCCTGCTATTTCTAGGATCATCGATTTTTTAGCACCAAACGCCCAAGTCGCCGTTGAATACAACCCAAACTACTGGCAACCCACTCAGCTGCCTGACGTGCTGGAGGTGGTTAAGGAAAAACGCTACGGCAGCACGCACTTGGTCTTTCTGGCACGCCGGTAAGTGGACTTCTCTACTCAATTAACCTGTTTGCATGACGGCCAATCTGTCCAAATTTTGTATTAAAGCCAGTCCGAAAGTGTGGTCTTACAGGTTCAACTGCCTGTATTCGGGTTCCCTCTATCCAACGACCACAATAGGGTCGGCCAAGTAGAGGCAATGGGTTCGATAAGTATTTATAACTGGTTTCGGGATGCCGAGATCGGTAAAGTGCGGCACAATATTACTTAAGCAACACTTTTGTTGCTAAACTCGCTTTAGCGCAAGTTGTATGGTCTGCTCAAAAGAGAGTTGAAGTGGGCGATACTTGTCGTAGGAAATAGGAGACGCTCGTCATGGTAGCTGCCGTTCAAACTAAAGACCCCGTCCAAAAGCGCCTGTCCATGCAGGTTGAGGGCATCGCTGAAAATACGACGACGCTGCGATCGCAAGACTGGGATCGCGACAGATTCGACATTGAATTCGGCCTCCAGAACGGAACTACCTACAATTCCTTCATCATTCGCGGCGAAAAAACGGCCCTAATAGACACTTCCCACGCCAAGTTCCGCGAACTCTACATCGGTGCACTGAAGGGCGAAATTGACCCAGCCACCATCGACTACATTGTGGTGAGCCACACCGAACCTGACCACAGCGGCCTGATTAAAGACGTGTTGGCCATAGCGCCCAATGCCGTTGTTGTCGGGGCTAAAGTAGCGATCGCATTCCTTGAGGATCTGCTCCACACCCCCTTTGAGCGCCAAATCGTTAAAAGCGGCGCAACCCTGGACCTCGGCAACGGCCACGTCCTGGAGTTTATCAACGCGCCCAACCTCCACTGGCCTGATACTATTTTTACCTTCGACCATAAAACCGGCATTATCTACACCTGCGATGCCTTTGGCGCACATTACTGCAACGAGAACACCTTCGACGAAGACCTCGACGCCCTCTCGCCTGACTTCCGCTTTTACTACGACTGTCTGATGGGTCCCAATGCTCGCTCAGTGGTCTCTGCGATGAAGCGGATGGATAAGCTCGAAGGGACCATCAACACCATTGCCACGGGCCATGGTCCCCTACTGCGACACAACTTAGAAGAGCTAACGGGCCGCTACCGCGAATGGAGCAAGAAAAAGAGCGATGCAGCAACGCTGGTTTCTGTGTTTTATGTTTCTGACTATGGCTATAGTGATCGCATTTCCCAGGCGATCGCCCGGGGCATTAGCAAAACCGGTGTAGGGGTAGAAATGGTGGACCTGCGCTCTGCCGATGCCCAGGACGTTAATGAAATTGTCAGTCGCTCCACCGGCATCGTCATTGGCATGCCACCTTCCAGTGGCAAAGGCTCAGAAGAAACCCGCGCCGCCCTCGGCACATTGCTCGCAGGCGTTAGCAACAAAAAGACCTTTGGGTTGTTTGAGTCCTACGGCGGCGATGATGAACCCATTGACACGCTGCAAACCAAACTGCAAGACCTGGAGCTAAAGGTCGCCTTTGACCCTATCCGGGTAAAAGATACCCCTGACGAATCGCTATACCAGCTGTGCGAAGAAACCGGCACTGACCTCGGCCAGGACCTCGCAAAGAAAAAGAAAATCAAAAAAATAAAGGCCCTAGATGCTGACTTGCAAAAGGCCCTAGGTCGCATCAGCAGCGGTCTATACATCATCACAGCCACCAAGGGCAACGCGAGTTCTGCCATGTTAGCCTCTTGGATTACCCAGGCTAGCTTTGAACCCCTGGGCTTCACAGTAGCCGTTGCTAAGGACCGAGCCATTGAGTCGTTCATGCAGGTGGGCGACACCTTTGTACTGAACGTTTTAGAAGAGGGCAATCACCTGCCACTGATGAAGCACTTCCTCAAGCGTTTTCCCCCCGGTGCAGATCGCTTTGCAGGCATCCGAACACGCCCCGCTGAAAACAAATCACCGATTTTGGCCGACGCCTTGGCATACTTAGAATGCAAGGCATCCAGCCGCATGGAGCTGAGCGATCACTGGCTGGTGTACTGCACAGTAGACAACGGTAAAGTAGCCAAAGATGAGGCCCAAACAGCCGTTCACCACCGCAAAGTGGGCACCTACTACTAAGCCTACCTCTACTAGGCCGGACCTCTGCTATTCGCCGCCAAAACAAATTCCTACTTGGCGTTGCCGAGCATAGTCGAGAGGGAGAGATGCTCGCAGAGCAGGGTGGGTTTCGGACACTTACGATAAGACATCGAAACCCACCCCCTAGCCCCCTCCCAAAAGGGGGAAAGGCTGGCGTAGTCCCTCTATTTTTGCTTTTGCCCCGACAGTCAGTTAATTGCCTGCATGGGGTTCTCCGTAAGACCACCTGAAGACAACCTGCTGTTAGACGATAGGAAAATCTCCCATGACTGCACAAGTGCCGATGCCCCAGTCTCCCGAGGAAATAGCCGCTGCCAACAATGCGGCCACTGCTGAGAAGCTCGCTACTGAGAAGCTCGCTACTGACAAGACAGTCGGGAAAGGTCCTCGGGATGTGCAGGTGTTACCCATCGCGGCAGACACCATTGCTTTGAGATCGCGGTCCTGGGAACGCCTGCGTTTTGAAATTGAATACGCCCTCGAAAAAGGAACCACGGCCAATTCCTATCTCATCCGAGGTAATCAAGTCGCCTTGATCGATCCACCTGGGGGATCATTTACCGAGGTCTTTTTGGAAGCCCTCAAGGCAGAGATTGCTCTCAACGATATTGACTACATTATTTTGGGGCATGTCAATCCCAACCGGATTGAAACCATCAAAGCACTGATTGCCCTGGCCCCCTATTCCACCATTGTGTGTTCTAGTTCGGCGGCGATCGTACTCAAAGCAGAGTTAGCAGAAGCCAACATAGAGCACGCCATTCAACCGGCAAAACGCACCACATCTCAAGATTTAGACCTTGGCCAAGGCCACCACCTACAGTTTATTCCTGTCCCCACACCTCGCTGGCCCGGTGGACTGTGCACCTACGACAGCTACAGCGAAGTGCTCTTCACCGACAAGTTTTTCGGCACCCACCTGTGTGGCGACGAAACCTACGATACAGAACGTGAAAATCTGCTGGAAGATCAGCAATATTATTTCGATTGCCTGATGGCACCCAATGCCAAACAAGTGGAAGCGGCCTTAGGAAAGCTTAAAGACTATGCTCCTAGACTTCTGGCCGTCGGGCATGGCCCGTTAGTACGCTATGGCGTGGCGGAGCTGACGGGTTTCTACGGCGAGTGGGCCGCAAAGCAAAAAGAACAGTCGCTCTCAGTGGCCTTAATTTACGCTTCGGCCTACGGGAATACGGCCACCATTGCCCAGGCGATCGCCCGCGGCATTACCAAAGCAGGCGTCTCGGTGGAGTCTATCAATGCCGAACAAGCCACCACGGCTGAAATTAAAGAAGCCGCTGAAAATTCAGTAGGATTTATTATGGGTTCACCCACCTTGGGCGGGCATGCCCCCACCCAAATTCAAACGGCCCTGGGTGTGGTACTCTCCTCCGCCAGTAAGACTAAGCTTGCCGGAGTATTCGGCTCCTTCGGCTGGAGTGGTGAAGCCATTGACCTATTGGAAAATAAGTTCAAAGACGCGGGCTATAGCTTTGGCTTTGACCCTATTCGCGTAAAATTTACCCCCGATGCGGCCACCCTACAATCCTGCGAACAGGCGGGGACAGACTTTGCCCAAAAGCTAAAGAAAAAAAAGAAGGCACGGGCCCCCAGAGTTGCGGCAACCTCCGTTGAAAAGGCCATTGGCCGTCTTGTTGGTTCACTGTGCATCGTCACTGCCAAGCAAGACGGTGTGAGCAGTGCCATGTTGGCCTCTTGGATAGCACAGGCCACCTTTACGCCCCCTGGCTTTACCGTGGCTGTCGCCAAAGAACGGGCTGTGGAAAGCTTAATGCACACAGGGGCAAACTTTGTGCTGAATATTTTGGCAGAAGGCAAGCACCTCGGCCCTATGAAGCATTTCCTTAAACCTTTTGGTCCTGGGCAAGACCGCTTTGAAGGGGTCAATACGCGGGAAACCGAGGATGGGCAGCTGATATTGGAAGATGCGATCGCCTACCTAGAGTGCACTGTGGCCGGTCGTATGGACTGCGGCGACCACTGGGTGGTGTATGCCAACGTGAGCGGCGGCGAAGTCATTGATAACAATGCCAAAACCGCCATTCACCACCGCAAAACAGGGACTCACTATTAAGGCGCATTGGCATGTCGAATGCTCAACCAAAACCAGAGGTCAGGAAATGAAGGTTTTGAGATCGGTGAATAGCATGGGAAAATCGAGAGACCGCCTGTCATTGCAATTTTCATGCCAGCTGCCTTGAACGGAATTGATCCGTCTGACTCAACACCGTCTGAAACGACACCGACTGACACAACACTGGCAGAGACCCTCCGTTTTTTAAACCAATGTCAGCAACAGGCAATTGAGGCGAACCACCCTAAAATTGCCAGCATCACCTTTCCCATTGATTCGATTGCACCGTGGACGGTGCTGTCAGTGCTTGGGAAAACGCACCATCGCCATGTGTATTACGATTCTCCCCAACAGTGGGCGTTGGTCGGGATCGATGTCGCGGTAGGGAATCGTGGGGAAGGGCAGGTACGGTTTGAGCAGGCCCAGCACTTTATCCAAACGTGGCGCACTCAGTTCATCTACGCGGAACCACTTGCCAAAGCAGTCCTCGCCGGTCGGTTCTTTTGCAGTGCGACCTTTTTTGATGAACCGACTTTTAATGGCCCGACTTTTAATGGACGGCCAGATAATAGACTGCCAGAAAACTCCCATCACGGGCAAAATGGGACAGTTTTGCCTGACTCTGACACGTTGGATGACTTTGATCCTATCTATGTGTTTGTGCCTCAGGTTCAAGTGATGACTTTGAACGAGGCTTCCACGGCAACGTTCAACTGCTTGATCACAGCAACCACTGACCTGAACGAGACGCTAACACGGTTGAACGAACAGCTGAGCGCTTTAGATGGGGCCGTTTCCTTGGGTGGAGCCCAACCTGCTTCTCAGAAAGTGCTGGTGAAGGACGTGGCGGATTTTGAAGGTGCAGTCACGGCGGCACTAGGCCAACTCAATGGTCAACAAAATGGCCACATAAATGGAGAGCAGCTACACAAAGTCGTGCTGGCGGATGTGATGGATGTGGTGGCTCCACAGGCGGTGGATGTGGTGCGATCGCTCCAAACCCTCCGACAAAATCACCCCGACTGCACCGTATTTTCGGTGGGTAATGGCCAAGGTCAGTCGTTCATCGGTGCGAGTCCGGAAAGGCTCTTGAGCATCAATGAAGGGCGGCTGATGACGGATGCGCTGGCAGGTTCGGCATCACGGGGAGACTCGCCCGAGGTGGATGCAGCTATCGGCCAAGCACTTTTAGAGAGTGAGAAAGAGCGGTACGAGCACCGTGTGGTGGTGGAATTTATCACGCGCCAGCTGCGATCGCTTGGGTTAGACCCGCAGTACGGCGATGCCCCCAACCTGCTTCAGCTGTTGCACATTCAGCATTTGCATACGCCCATCAGGGCCACCCTGAATCCCAACACCGTCTCTCCGCTGGCGATTTTGGCGAAGCTCCACCCTACCCCAGCGGTCGCAGGCGTGCCGCGCCAGGTCGCTTGCCAGCTCATTCAACAATATGAAACCTTTGATCGAGGTCTGTACGCTGCGCCCGTCGGCTGGATAGATACGGAGGGAAACAGCGAATTTATTGTGGGCATTCGCTCGGCGCTGATCAATGGCTGTCAGGCAAGGCTATACGCGGGTGCTGGTATTGTTGCAGGCTCGGAGCCCGCGAAAGAACTCGCCGAAATCAAGCTAAAATTGCAGACCCTACTGAACGCACTGGTCTAGGAATGTCTCCTGGGAATGTCTCTTTAGAAAGGGTTTCCAAGAATGTTGCCTGCCGCTCTGCACTGTCGCCTAACGTATTGCCCTGAAATGTCGCCTAAAATATCGCCCTGAAATGTCACCTCAAGTATCGTCCGAAGTATCACTCGATTTTAGAAACACCAACAGTCTTTGGGCATCGGTCGCGGTTGAAACCTTGGTGAGATTAGGGCTAGAAACGGTCATTGTGTGTCCGGGTTCTCGCTCTACACCCTTAACCTACGCCTTTGCAAGGCATCCCAGCATTGAAGCGCTGCCCATTTTAGATGAGAGATCGGCGGCGTTTTTTGCATTGGGTGCTGCCAAGCGTCAACATCGGCCAGTGGCGTTGGTGTGTACATCGGGGACGGCGGGCGCGAACTTTTATCCAGCGGTGATTGAAGCCTACGAAAGTGGGATGCCACTGCTGGTATTTACAGCGGATCGCCCACCTGAAATGAGAGATTGCGCCTCAGGGCAAACCATCGATCAGCAGAAGCTTTACGGCGGATTTACCAAGCAATTTAGTGAACTCTCCGTGCCGGTTGCCTCCGTTGAGATGTTGTCGTATTTGCGGCAAACCTTAGTGAGTGCCTGGGGTCGTGCGATCGCCCCCTTTCCTGGACCTATCCATTTCAACTGCCCCTTTCGAGATCCACTACCCCCAATCCCAGATGGCACCACCGAATCACTAAAAACAACATTTAACGCTGATTTTTTCTTCTCTAAGATCTCTCCAAAGTTTGCCTCTTCTGAAGTCTCTCTTTTACCCATAGAACAATGGCTAAACCATGAAAAAGGCTTGATCATCGCAGGTCCGACAACACCTAAATATCCTAAATCCTACTGCCAAGCCATTAGTAACTTAGCAAGCCTTCTGGGCTGGCCCGTACTAGCAGAAGGTCTTTCTCCGCTGCGAAATCACACCCGGCTAAATCCATCTTTGATTTCGACCTATGATGCTATTCTTCGAGACTCATCACGCGCTGATGGGCTCATTCCTCAAGGTGTGATTCAGCTAGGCCCACTGCCGATTAGCAAAGTGTTACGTCAGTGGCTACAGACAACACAACCCGAGCGCTGGATCATTGGCTCTCAGCGAAACTTAGATCCGCTTCATGGTCCGACCCACTATTTGGCAACGAATATCAGTTGCTTAGGCCAGCTAAAAGCACGAGAGAAAAAAGCGCCCAAAGACTATACAAAGCAATGGCTCGCCAATGAGCACAGCATGCGTCAGAAATTGGATACACAGCTAACCAAAGAGGATACACTGGTAGAGAGCAAAGTGGTGTGGTTACTCTCTCAGTATTTACCGGAGAAAACGCCGTTGTTTATTGCCAACAGTATGCCTGTTCGCGATGTTGAATACTTTTGGCGGCCAAACAATCGCCAGGTGGAGCCCGTGTTTAGTCGAGGGGCAAATGGAATCGATGGCACGATCTCTACGGCAATGGGGCTGGCACATCACAACCGACCTAGCGTTTTGCTCACGGGCGATCTAGCATTTTTGCACGATACCAATGGCTTGTTGAATGTGTTTGCGTTGACAGGGAGTTTGACGATTGTTGTGATTAATAACCGGGGCGGCGGCATTTTTGAAATGTTGCCTATCTCTCAGTTTGAGCCTGAGTTTGAAACGTATTTTGTCACGCCTCAGAGGGTGGATTTTGGTGCGCTGTGCAGTGCCTATGGTGTGGAGTATCAACAGATCTCGCATGTTCAGGACTTAATCGAGGGGATTGAGAAGCTGCCCGAGAAGGGGGTGAAAGTGTTGGAGGTAATGTGTGATCGCAAGCAAAGCGTCCAACAACGAAAGTCGCTCCTTAACTCGCTGTAGCAATGCCCCAGTTATCCCTTGAGAACCACGCGCTGCATTATTTAGCCACTGGCAACCCATCTCATCCACCGCTGCTGCTGCTCCACGGTTTTATGGGTAGCTGTCAAGATTTCACAGGGGTATTGTCGGGTCTTACTGAGCACTTTTATTGCATTGTGCCTGACCTCCCAGGTCATGGGGAAACCCTGACGAACGCTGGCGGCTATACTTTCGAGCGCACTGCCCAGGCGCTGCTGGCATTACTCGATTATCTAGGCATTTCGCAAAGTCAGTTGCTGGGTTACTCCATGGGTGGTCGTTTGGCACTTTATCTAGTTTGTTATTTTCCAGAGCGCTTTAGACGCGTCGTGTTGGAGTCGGCATCGCCTGGGCTAAAAACAGTTGAGGAGAGACAAGAAAGAATCCAAAGAGATCAGTCACTGGCTCACCAGTTGGAAACGACACCGTTACCCGACTTTCTTGAACGGTGGTACAACAATCCCTTATTTTCTAAAATCAAGGAAAGGCCCCAGGCCTATGCAGAGATGCTTCAACGTCGGCAAAACAACAATCCGACAGAACTAGCCAAAGCCTTACGAGGCATGAGCACTGGACGGCAACCGTCGCTTTGGCCGCAGCTGCCTAACCTCAAGTGCACTCTATCGCTGCTGGTCGGAGCCCTCGACCCCAAGTTTGTCGCAATTAACCGTGATATGTACACCCAGTGCCGCCCGTCTCAAACCACGCTGACAATCTTAGAGGGCTGTGACCATAACCTACACTTGCTAGCTCCTGAGCCTTACGTAAAGGCAATTAATCCACTCTTGCTCACTGCCACACCCTGACCATTTGGTCTTTACCGCTGCTCACCAGCGTTTTTTCTAACCTATCGAAGGCGACAGATAAAATCCAATCACTGTTCATCTCTAGGGTTTCGGACAATTTTTGCTTAGAGAGATCCCAGAGTTTCACGGTGCTATCGACGCTACCACTGGCCAGGGTGCTACCATCAGGGCTAATCGCGAGGGTCACGACCCGGTTATCGTGACCGTTGAGCGTACTTTTTAGTTCGCCGTTGGCTAAGTTCCAGAGTTTGATGGTTTTATCCCAGCTGGCACTGGCCAGGGTTTTGCCATCGGGACTAATGGTGACAGAACGAACGGCATCTTCGTGGCCTACAAACTCACGAATTAGGGTGCCGCTGGCTAAGTCCCACTGGCGAATGATGCGATCGCTACTACCACTAATCAACGACTTCCCATCGGGCGAAATACTCACAGACCATACCGGTACAGCCATACCGATATTGTTGTTGTACTGTTGTTCTCCGGTTTCTAAATCCCAGGCGGTAATGTTGCCGCTGTAGTCACTGCTGACGAATGTTTTTTCATCTGGGCTAATGGCAACTGACCATACGGGGGAGCCTTGCGAGGGCAGGCTGTACATGAGCTTGCCAGTATCCAATTCCCATACTTTTATCCCATCGCCGCTGCCGCTCACTAGCCACTTTCCAGAGGGTGAAATAGCTAAGGATCTCACCGTATCGTTATGGCTGAACATCGTATTCAGGACTTGCCCTGTTTGCCTATCCCACACTTCGATACGGCCATCGGCATGGCCACCCATCACTAAGGAACGGCCATCTTGCTGGGTATGGGTGGCCACTGACCATACCTGACTAGATCCATCGAGGGATTTGTCCAGGGCGAGTTGGGCGACGGGTTGCGGTGCTGTTGGTTGAGTAGCGATTGGGTTTTCGATGGGCGGCAGAGTTTGGATAGGGGATGAGTCGCCAGTGGCGATCAGGCCTGTGCGTCCTAGGTTGGTTGATAGTGCGATCGCCATTAATAATCCACCTGTTACAGCGGGCACCCACACCGCCCGACGACCGAGGGACTGACTGAGTTGATCGAGCCATACTTTGGGTGTAAGCCGTGGGCCTGAACGCAGTTTCTGTTGTTGGGTGATAGCGTCTTTAGGGCTTCTTTCCTGGAGACTGGCTTCCTGGGGACTGGTAAGGCTACCGGTGAGATCCGCATTGAGGAGGTGAGCACCGGTTAGGTTAGCCTGACGGAGGTCTGCGCGAACCAGGTTTGCGCCGGTTAGGTCGGCATTGCTTAAGTTCGCCCCATACAAAATCGCATCGCTGAGGTAGGCTTCGCTGAGGTAGGCATCTGTGAGGTCGGCATCTTGAAAGTTTGCACCGATGAGGCAGGCACGCTTAAGGTTAGCGCCCCGTAAGTCTAGCCCGCTAAAGTTCCCTTCAAAAAAATAGCCTTGGCTTAAGTCTTCGCCTGCCAGGCTATAGGTAACTGCTGGATGGTTGTCTCGATAGTGATTCCAGCGGGCGATGTCTTTTTTGAGCAGGGCTAGATGATCCATGGTGGGGGCCTCATGGCTGAGTAGGGGGCAGCTTTTTAGGGGCTTTTTTTAGAGAATGCGGACAGGCAAGGAGTGTCTTACCGGCTTCTCATTTGGCTTGGGTTCTATGCTGGCTTAGGCCGAGGTTGTTAGGCTGAGGGATTGCTGAGAATACGGTGTATTTAAGCCTAGAGTCCTAACGTCTAGGGCTTAAGTCCTAGGGTTGTGTTCTGGATGAAATATTCTGAGCGCTATATTCTGGGCAAATTCTGGGCGACACATAGCGTTAACTTAAGCAGACAAGAGAGGCTGAAATAGGATAGGAATAAGGGGTCTTTGATGGAAATTACCTGCGATCGCCATGACTGTTTCCTCTTCGTTTCAAAATTCGCCTTTAGAGGCAGCTAAGCAACGGATTCTGCAGGCGATTGAGCAGGGATTAACCGAAGTTTCTTTGGCGAATTTGGGGTTAACGGACTTGCCAGCCGGGCTATGTGAGCTATTGGCAGAGGTTCCGGGGCTGCGATCGCTCGACCTGGCAGGTAATGCGATCGCTCAGCTTCCCGAGGGCGTTGCTCGGCTGACCTCCTTACAGGTGCTGTCTCTCAAGGGCAATCCTTTGACGGCTTTGTCGGAGAGTCTTGGGCAGCTAACAGAGCTGAGGGTTTTGGATATTTCTGAGACGGGGGTGGGGGTGTTGCCGGGGGGATTGCAGCGGTTGGTGGAGGCGCGATCGCTGATGGTGATTCAGGATGTGGAAGAGACGACCCGAGGCTATGACGTATTTACGCCGGTATTGAGGGGGCCTTCGGGGGGACGTACGCCAAAAGGGTTGGGGTGGGAGGATGATCTCACGGCAGATGAGGTAGATCGGACTGTTCGCTCCACACAGCCAGATATCAGAGCACAGCTCAGTCGTGTGCCTTCGTCACAGCCTGAGAGCCAAACGCGCAGCCCTTTTCAGGATTGGATCAATACAAGTGTTTTTAGCCCGCGTCAGGTGGTTCGTGGCGATACGTTTTTGGTGCAGGTGTTTGCTTATTTGCCGGAGCAAATTGAGGCTGTTAAGGAAATGGCTCAGATGGTGGATGAGACGACTGAACAGGTGGCCAAGAAAAAGTTAGGGATGCCGGTGGAGCGTGATACGGATTTAGTTTTTGAGCTGGAGATGCAGGGGTTAGAGATTGATGACCCTGTTCAAAGTTTGCGCTGGCAGGGCAATGAAGATTCTGTTGTGTTTGGGGTGAGTGTCCCTGTTGGGGTCACCAAAAAAACAATCATTGGTACGGTCACGGTCAGCCAACATTCGGTTCCGATGGGGCATCTGAAGTTTCGCGTCACGGTGGGGGCTTATTCGGATGAGCCGAGTTTGGCGGGTGAGGGTACGCGGCGATATAAGAAGGCGTTTGTTTCTTATTCTTCTAAGGATCGGGCGGAGGTGCTGAAGCGGGTGCAGGGGATGCGGGCGGTGTCGTCTTTGGAGGTGTTTCAAGATTTGTTGGAGTTGGAGCCTGGGCAGCGTTGGGAGAGGGAGTTGTACAGGAATATTGATGAGTGTGATTTGTTTTTGTTGTTTTGGTCTACGGCAGCGAGGGAGTCTGAGTGGGTGCTGAAGGAGGCGCTATATGCGTTGGAACTTCAGAAAGAAGATGATTCTCAGATTCCTGCTATAAAGCCTGTGATTTTGGAGGGGCCGCCGATTGTTCCGCCGCCGGAGGAGTTAGAAGATTTACACTTTAACGATTGGCTTATTTACCTCATCAATCAGTCATAGGCACGTCCTTTCAGTACGCCTCCTCAACTCTCTATCGTTTTTTGCGGCGCTTCGGCGCAAAATCACCCACCGAGCACTCTATAACCTGAAGGCACTTTGCCGAGATACCCTTTCGAGGGGCGTGGGGAAGCTTGGGTCCCCACGAACAGGAGGGGGTGGGAGGGCAAGTCCCACGCAGCGTGCATCGATCTTCGCTGATACTCTTAAATTCTCGCAATCAGAGACAAGAGGCAAGGCGATAAGAATCGGGGAAACACACTATGAAATTGGCCTGGGACCTTAGTGTGTTTCCCCTTGCCCCTCCTTGGCCGATGGGATGCTCAATATCCCGCTTGGGGGGCCGCACGACCTCCCCCCAATCCCCCCCGAAAAGGCCCAATTTAGTGATCCACACTAGCCATAAATCTTGAGCCAACTGTTCACGCTCTGACGCGTGTGGCTAGCCCATATCGTTTTTTGCGCCGAAGCGCCGCAAAACCACCCACCGAGCGCATTAAACCCTAAAAACATTTCGCCGAGATGCCCTTTCGGGGGGTGTGGGGGAGGCTCGGCCCCCACGTTATGGAGGGGGTGGGAGGGCAAGTCCCACGCAACGTGCACTGTTCTTCGCTGATACTCTTAAATTTTCGCAGAAAGAGACAAGAGGCAAGGCAACAAGATCGGGGATTTCCTCCCCGCGCCCCTCCTTGGCCGATGAGAACCTCAATATCCCGCTTGGGGGTCCGCACGGCCTCCCCCCAAGCCCCCCCGAAAGGGCACAACTTAGTGGTCCACACTAACCATAAGTCTTGAGCCAATTGTGCACGCTCTGACGGGTGGCCCTTGCACTTAGGGGGTGTTAGAGGCCTCTTCATTGTCTGAAAAGAGAGTTTGTATCTCTTCTACGGAACTGTTGCATGCAGTTGCTGCAGCAGATAACAAAGAAGCCTCTTGAGTGGCTTGATAAATATCTTTTAGATTGTTGAGCACGATACGTGCATTATGTTCGTCGCTGAATTCTGTATATATTTCTAGTGCTTTGAGTAGTGGCTCTTTTGCTTCCTCATATCTTTCTTGTCTGTTTGCAAGCACGCCTAAACCGTTGAAAGTGCTCGCTTGGCTATACCGGTCCTTGTACTCGATGAAGATATCCAGCGCTTCCTGATAGTGCGATCGCGCTTCCTCATACTCTCTCAACGCCTGCGCCACTATGCCCAACTGATGGTAGGTGCTCGCTTGGCTGTAGCGGTCCTTGAACTCGATTTTGATATCCAGTGCTTGTTGATAGTGCGATCGCGCTTCCTCATACTCTCTCAACTTCTGCGCCACTATGCCCAACTGATGGTACGTGCTCGCTTGGCTGTAGCGGTCCTTGTACTCGATGAAGATATTCAGTGCTTGCTGATAGTGCGATCGCGCTTCCTCATACTCTCTCAGCGCCTGAGCCACTATGCCCAACTGATGGTAGGTGCCTGCTTGTTCGTATCGGTCCTTGAACTCGATGTAGATATCCAGTGCTTGTTGATAGTGCGATCGCGCTTCCTCATACTCTCTCAGCGCCTGAGCCACTCTGCCCAACTGATGGTAGGTGCTCGCTTGGCTGTATCGGTCCTTGAACTCGATTTTGATATCCAGTGCTTGTTGATAGTGCGATCGCGCTTCCTCATACTCTCTCAGCGCCTGAGCCACTATGCCCAACTGATGCGTCAACCTTGCAATCGCTAACTTCTTTTGTGCTTGTTCGACACTACTAACATTCTCTAATAAGTCCAAAGCATCTTGATAGTGAGATCGCGCCTGCTCGTATTGCTGTCCCTTTAAATATGCATTGCCCAGTTTCAAAAATGAGTCCGTAAATTCCCAACCAGCTTCGCCTTGTAAGCGTTCCTCCGAGTAACCATCTTTAGCTTTTTGAATTAGTTGAGCCAATAGCAATTTGCTACCAGGATCACTTTTTTGCTCTGAGTATTCGTCTAGACATCGATAAATACTTAAACTCTCTTGTCTAGCCAAACAAGTCTGCAACGCACTAAAAAGATTCTCATACTCCAACTGGCAAAAGAATAATCCCAACTTCCGCTGCTCCGGCTCCTTCGACTGCATCATCTGCTTATACTGTCCAGCCAACCCCCGATAATGCTCCTTAAACCCAATCTCCACCCCCTCCCGAATCCCCTCATCCACCTCCGCTAACTTCGCCCGTAAAAAATACGGAAACACCGGCTGCAATTTCAACAACCGCCCATCATCCCCCTCAAAATACGGCGACAACAACCCCCACCGCACCGCCTCATCAATCGCCCCCTCAAACTCCTCAAACTCCCAACCCTCAAAAGCCGCTAGCCCCTGCAACTGCTTTGCATAATTCGGCAAATCCGCCCGATCAATAAACCCCTTAAACGGCGCCAAACACAACAACAACCGCTGCGCCTCCCCCGACAAATTACTGTGCGAATACTCCACACACTTCAGCACACTCTTCGTCTTATCCTGCTCCCCACTATCCAACCGCACATCCGCCGCATCCAGCCCCGCCAACACCTCCTCCGCACTCTGCCGCGCCAAATTCGCCAGCACCACCTCCATCGCCAATGGATACCCATCCAACAACCCCATCAGCCGCTCAAAATCCTGCGTTTCCCGCAGCGCCGCGATCTTATCGGTATCGCCCACCGCCCGCTCTAATATCTTCTCCGCCAGCACCGTCCGCGACTCCCCATCCAAGCCCCGCAACCGATACACATTCTCCTTAAATACATCCGCTAGCCAATTCTCTCCACTGCGCGAACCCAACACCACCTTCGTACGCCCACCCACCAACAGCCCCAAAAACTCTCGTATCTCCCCCTGCTCCTCTGCCGTCAGCGTATTCTGAATCGCCAACGCCTCCCCCGTCACCGACTCCAAATTATCCAACACCAACGCAAACGCCTGCGCCCGCAATGCATCCGCCAGCTTCCCCCGTTGTGCCCCAAGCCCCATCGCCTGAAACTTCGCAAATTCAAATTTCTTAAATACCTGCTTACCAATCCCATGCAGAATCTGTTGCAGCGTATACGCCTTCTCGTCATACCCAAAATAAAAAATGTTCTCGGCAT
>JBCDAG010000123.1:0-17856 GCA_039186165.1 Cyanobacteria bacterium P01_F01_bin.53 | reverse complement strand
TGTCGAGTCTCAATTAATCGTGCCGCCCCAAATGAGGCAAAGACTTGAAAAGTCATGCCGTCAGTAACTCGGCATATGCGATCACCCGCCATGTTTCTGAGGACCACGGCAAAGAAAGCTGAAAGTCAGGCAATCGCTGAAACACAGATAGCTCTCCCATGAGCTCAGCTTTGCTGAGACCTTGCACGGGTACTTTCATGCGCTCATCAGTTTCGCCTTCAATGTTGCAAATCAACATCGCCGTTTGAGCATCAAAGGAAATCTCAACGGTTCGCTCCCGCCATCGCCAGCAGGTCTGATAAGAATAGCCACCCAAGGCAAAACGCCCACCTGCATTTGTTCGACGAAACCACTGACCTGACCTCAAATAGTTGTGAATCCTGTCCAGCCGTAGCATCTGCTTTTCCTCGGAGGGCTGGTAAGGTCGGTGAGAATGGATAGCCGCTGGATAGGCGAGTAAGGGGGCTTGCCCATCTAGCGTACGCACTGGTAAATGCTGATTGAGCATCTCTCGTCGCCGATCTAGCCCCTTCCACAACGTCTCTGGGTCAGGCCATTGCTGTCCCTTAAGTGCTTGCCCATCCATGGTTTGATGCATCCGTTCGACGTAAGCATGGTCAGTCGGACACCGCTTACGCGTAAAGCTGACCTCAATGCCTAAAGCCAGCAACCACAAATGTAGTTTGGTTGGCCAAGGGGACGGATTAGTGTTGTCGTAAAAGACCGTGCCATGGTCAAAAGTGATGCGTTCAGGGAGCCCGAATTTTAAGAAGGCCCGTCGTAAAGTCAGGTAATACTCAGGCGCCGATGGATTGCGCTGATTCAAGCATGGATAGCTCTCCACCTTCAACCGACTGAGAACATCAATGATGTTGATCAGTGAGATGGCGCCAACACCTTTAACCTTTTGATCTCCCATCGCATCTAATTCCCACTCTTGATGAGGTCGGGCTATCAACTGTGGTTTGGGTTCGGGCAACGGGCGGTTATAACCATAGGGTCGAGTGAGTCCGGCTTGTTTGAGAAACGCCGCAACGCTCGACCGACTGGGCAACTCTGCGGCTGTCCACCCTTCATCCCAAAGCAAACTAGCCAAAATTGAATCAGCCCCCCAGCCTGGATGGGCCTCTCGAACTCGACGAATGGCGGCACAAACAGTTGTTGGGAATGTGCTCAAGGCACCCTGAACGGGACGACCCATCGTAGACACTAAGCCTGCTCGCCCATGCTGTTGGAAGCGTCGTCGCCACTTCCGCACAGTCCAATAGTTTTCGCCCAATTCAAGCGCAATCTCGGCGTCTGTTTTGCCCTCATCTGCCAACTCGCCAATTTTCACGCGGACTGGGTATGGAGTAGTTTGGCCTTGCCTTTTCATCGAACCTCCTGGAGACAGTTCCTCATGTCCATTCCAGTTGTCCTATCCAGGGCTTCTCTGCGCGCAGCTAAGGCGGCATGACTTTTCAAATCTTTGCCCTTTTTTGGGGGCGGCACGATTAATTGAGACTCGACATCCCATTATTTGAACTTGGCTAAAACTCCGACTAAGCATGCATCATCCTGCAAGAAATGGCCCATGACACCAATCCCTGTACAAGGGCTAATTTCCTCTCTAGATTATCCCTGTGATCCTTGTGGGATAGGAGGCGCACTAATCCGGCCTGTTGCAAAATTTGAACTTTCAGACTGGTTTTTCGCAAAAATCTGCTTTTTTCGGCTTAAGTTTGCTTTGGGAACAAGTTAGTCTTGCCAAAGCAAATACTACTGACTTCTAGTAGGAAGCAGAGCTAGACAGGAAAATCGGGCTTTTAGGCATCTAAAAATGACACTTGTACAGGGATCCCCATGACATCTTATCTAGGAAATCTTTCTAAACCTGTGGCCATTAGCTTCGATTACCACAAAGGCAGTCGATAACTCTTCCGCTGAATACGTCTCAGCCACAAGCAGCAGTTCTTGGTGAACAGCGGTCACAATAGACGGCATATTCGCAAATAAAGCACACCAGCGCCATCACAAACTGCTCCAAACTACAGTAAAAACTACAACGGCAGGCAGATACAGAATTCTGTACCGTTACCCGGCGCTGAATCCACCGTAAGTTGTCCACCATGCGCTTCTACCACAATTTGACGGGCGATCGCTAACCCTAATCCAGTCCCCTTGCCAACACCCTTAGTCGTGTACAGGTGATCAAATATTCTGGCCTTGACTGACTCCGGCATGCCTTTGCCATTGTCACGAATGCGAATCTCAACTACCTTCTGTTCAGAACATAGTTTTGTAGTGACCGTAATAGTTTGAGGGTTTCCTTTAATCCTATCGGCTTCTAATTCAGCAAAAGACGACTGCTGAGCGGCTTCGTCAAAGACATCAATCGCGTTGGCCAGAAGGTTCATAAACACCTGATTGAGCTGCCCAGGGAAACACATTATAATTGGCGGCACGCCATAGTCCTGCACAACTCTAATGGCGGGCCGATGCTCGTTGGGCTTAAGGCGATACTTTAGAATCAGTAGCGTGCTGTCGAGCCCCTCTTGGAGATTGGCGCTGATTTTGTGCTCAGTATCGGCCCGAGAAAACGTCCGTAAGCTGGTGCTAATCGCTTTTATTCGATCATTGGCAGCCGTCATGGATTTCAACAGCTTTGGAAAATCCTCAGTGATAAATTCTAGCTCAATCTCTTCGGCGTCTTCCTCAATTAACGCATCGGGCTGAGGATAGGTTGCTTGGTATAGACTTATATGCTCCAGTAAATCGCTCAAGTAGCTTTGGGCATTTTTAACACTGCCGTTCAAAAAGCCAATGGGGTTGTTGATCTCATGGGCAACGCCAGCAACCAAATTGCCTAAGGAGGCCATTTTCTCGGACTGCACCGTTTGGAGCTGAGATTGCTCTAATTGCTCAGCATAGGCCTGCGACTGCTGATATAAACGGGCATTTTCTAAAGAGATAGCGGCCTGAGAGGAGAGAAACCTCAGCGCTAAAATACGATCTTGGGTAAATACGCTACTGGCCGATTGATTGTGTAAATACAACAGCCCAATTAGCTGACCATGATTGAGTAAGGGGAGGCAAATCAAGCTTTTGGGTTGGGTCTGAGTCAGGTAGCTGTCAATGATAGGTAATTCAGTTTTAAGATCATCAATCACAACCGTTTCCTGGGTGTTTTTGACATAGTTCAACAGTTTTACAGGAAGGTTAGGATTGTTCTTAAGCGGTGCTCGCTCCTGATTTATTTGGCCTGGTGTTGCAATAGCCTCTAGGTGCAAAATGTCTTCATCATCTGCAAGCACCAGCGCACAGAGATCGCCGCCCGACTGTTTGAGAATAATTTGGGCGAGCTGATTGAGCAAGTCATCAAGCTTCATGGTCCGAGTGAGTGCTTGAGAAGCCTGCATAACCGCCGCAAAATCCAGCGCTTCGTTAAGGTGTTCAGAGGAACGGGTCGCGTGCGTAGGACTCTTAGTAGACTGTGACTGAGCTAAGAGCGTATCTATAGAGCTAACTGGAGCTAAAAGCGTTTCAAACGGATTAAGGCCTGCTTGTTTGCTGTGAAGAATAGGGCCGAGCAAGTCGGGGTAGCGTTGTTCTAAGTCGTTTACTTTGGCTGCTGCGCCCCAGTGTGCATAGCAGTAGTAAGCTTCTTGCATGTACCCAGCAGCGACTTTTGGTTTACCCCAGCGACGATAGAAATGGGCGGCGCGCTCGTAGGCGATCGCCTCATCTTGAAGGTAATTATTGGCTTTAGCCCCTGAGATTGCTTCATCATAAAAATCCATGGCCGCTTTGTTATCACCCACAGCATGCAAACGATCCGCTTCAATAAGCTGATGCTTGTGCTGATAGTTCATGGGCGCATAGGTTGCCCAGTTTGCGATTTTTTGCTGGCTCTCTTCAGCTCTTGTTATCAGTGCCTGTTGCCTGGCCGCTCTCTCTTCTGTAGTCTCTTCACTTGTAGTCTCTTTACTGTCGGACAAATCTAGGTAGCAAGCAAGCTGACTCAGCGCATCATAGAAATAGAACATCGGCACCACGACATTGGCCGTAACGCCTTGAATGTATTTCTCGGCATCCTGGGCACGCTCCACCGCTTGGGAGAAGTCTTCTAGTAAGTAGCCTAGAATCATCTCATTGTAGTAAAAGTAGAAACAAGCTGTCGTATTGTTGTTTTTCTCATGCTGCAAGAGCATGACATCGCGATTATAAATATCACCCACTAAAAGCGTGGGCTTCTCGTTACGGCCCAACAGATTATTGATTGCTTGATGCAGTGCTTGGGTGACGGTAACCGCGTTCTGCTGTTTGTTTTGTTTTAGCTGTGCCGTGTAGTGAGAAATTCTCTCTTCGAGTTTCTGGAGATTGTTGCCGTTGGTGTATGCATGATAAGCATAGATGTAACTAGAGAGAGCCGCAAATTCAAAGTTGCCTGTTTCTAAACCAACCGTATAAGCTTCTTGCAGACCTGACAGGGTGCTGGAAACGTGCTCTTGATAGTGCAATACATCAGCATTGACGACAAATAAGGCCTCAGCCCTAACCGAGATCGCCTCAAGCTTATCCACCAACGCAAGTGAAAGCTGCCCAAACTGGTAACCGACTTCGATGTTGCCCAGGACACCACACAAGATTAGCCCCCAAAAAGCGTAGCTACTAGCGGACAAAGGCGCGTTGCCGTACTCCATAGAAAGAGTCACCTGCTCCATGACCGTTAGTGGCAGCAGCATGGGAGCGGCTTGATAAGCGCAGGGGCCAACGCGGGCTAGAATGCTTAAAGCACCCAGCTTTGCCAGATCTTTCATGCGAGGCAAATCGAGCAGCTCGCTGGGATGGCGAGCTGCTAGCGTTTGAAAAGTCCGATTGATCGCCGCATCAATATCTTCTGGCACAGGCGCTGCGGGCAGATGAACATCTAACTGGGCTAAAATTTCTAGACCATAATCAATCGCCTCTAAGAGTTTGCCTTGCGCCATGTACGCCTGAATCTGCACCTCATAAACCTTGATCTGATCGAACGTGTCTTTGACGTTGGCCTGCACCACCTCAACAAGACGTGTCATCTCATCAAACTTGCTACACAGGTATGCGGCTTCCGCGGCGTCTTCGTGGAGGGAGATCATCAAGGGGTAGTGTGACTGCCAGGCTTCTGCGGGAAGCAGCGAAATACCTTTCTGAAAACAGATTTCAGCAGTACTGTAGGCCGCTGCGGTTTTAGCTTTCCGCCCAGTTGTAAGATTTAACTCAGCCAGCCTTTCTCGCTGCTGAGCAGTTTCCAGCAAAGCAGAGCCCAAGTTAAGGTGATTGGTGATTTCGAAGAGGCGATCGCTTTTCTCAATATTGTTTCTTTCAGTACTGCTTTTCTCGATACTATTTTTCTCGACGCTGTTTTTCCCGGTGCGGCTTTTCTCGATGTTACCTTTATCAGGTTTTCCCAGGGATGCTTCTTCAGCTTGAGCGAGTAAGCGCTGCCCAATAGAAAGGTGAAGTGCTGTTCTTTGTTCTATTGAAAGCAAAGAGTAGGCTGCCTGCTGCACCCGGTCATGCAAAAAGCGATAGCCTGCATCTTCAACTTCAATAGATCTGCATTCAACTTGCTCAGCCTGATAAAACTTATAAACATCAGTTGCAGAGAGAATGAAGCCTTCTTCCAATGCGGGCCATAGGTCCTCGGCGGTTTCTGAAAGCGTTTTTTTGAGGGTGATTGCTAGCGTAGAGAGATCAAACTGTGCACCGATGCAGGCGGCAAGTTTGAGGAGCGATTGCGTTTGCTCGGGCAGCTTTTTCAGTTGGAAGGCCATCAGCGATATGACATCATCGGTGATGGCGAGCGATCGCACTTGGGTCATATCGCATTGCCAAGCACCCTGAGCATAGTCAAAGCTAATATAGCCTTCCTGGTGCAGCCTTTTTAAAAACTGAGTTGTAAAAAACGGATTGCCCTTTGTCTGAGCTTGCACCCAGTTTGTCAGCGGCAGTGCAACTTCAAATGAGCATTTGAGCGTATCTGCCACAATGCGATTAATATCACGCTCATGTAGCGGAGCCAGCGTCAGCGTATTAACGGTCACATCTGCTTTTGCTAGCTCATCCACCGTCAGTATAAACGGATGCCCCGCCGACACTTCATTGTCTCGATACGCCCCTAAGAACAACAAATGTTTTGCATTGTTCATCAACAGTTGCATTAACTTGAGCGAGGCACTATCAGCCCACTGCAAATCGTCTAGAAATAATACGAGCGGGTGATGGGGACTAGAGCAAGCCTGAATAAATTGTTGGAAAAGGCGGTTAAAACGATTTTGAGCTGCGTTCCCAGACAGCGGCATAACCTCTGGCTGAGGTCCCAAAATTTTCGCTAACTCAGGCACTAAGTCGATCAGTAACTGGCCATTTTCACCCACGGCTGCTAGCACTTTGTTGCGCCACTGCGCCAAGTACTCATCCGATTCTGCCAGCACTTGCGAAATCAGATTACGAATTGCCTGTACAAAGGCCGACAGCGGAATGTTGCGATTGAACTGATCGAACTTGCCTTGGATAAAATAGCCCTGCTGCCGCGTGGTTGGCTTCAGCACTTCTTTTACAACCGCTGTTTTACCAATACCAGAGAAGCCCGCGACGAGCATCATCTCGGCCTGACCGTTGGCAATGCGATCAAAAGAGGCCAGCAAGGTTTCTACTTCTGCTTCACGGCCATAGAGTTTTTCTGGAATGAGGAAGCGATCGCTCACATCACGCTCACCCAGCTCAAAATCAATTACCTTGCCCGTCTCTTTTAGCCCATGCAAACAGCGAGTTACATCATGCTTGAGGCCCATCGCACTCTGGTAGCGATCTTCCGCATTTTTAGCCATCAGCTTCACAATTAGCTGCGACACCATACGTGGAATTTCTGGATTTACCTCATGGGGTGGAACAGGTGCTTTCGCCATATGGCAATGAATCAGCTCTAGCGCCTCTTTTGAAGTAAAGGGGAGTTCTCCGGTTAACAGCTCATACAGCGTGACGCCCAGTCCGTAAAAGTCAGTTCTATAGTCAATGCCGCGATTCATTCGGCCCGTTTGCTCCGGTGCAAGATAGGCTAAGCTGCCTTCTAATACCTTGGGATTTTGAATTTCCTGAGTCTCTTTGGGTAGCCGCGTCGCAATAGAGAAATCAACTAGCTGCACCTGCTTGGAGTCTAGATGAATCAAAATGTTGGCAGGCTTGATATCTTTATGAACAATCTGGTGTTGACTAAGCCCGCTAAGGATATCAGCCATTTGGATCGCGATCGCCAGCGTCTCTATCACCGCCAAGCATTTCTCAGCGCCTAGCTGTTCGGTGACATATTGCTTAAGCGATACGCCGCCAAAATCTTCCATAATTAGGGCGTAGCCGTTCTGCCAAGGTTCCATACCCAAAGACCGAACAATGCCAGGTACGTTTAACCCCTGAGTAATCGCATACTGATTGCGAAAATGGATCAGCTCATTAAAGTGGGGATAGGCCTGCGAAAGTAGCTTGATAACGACCGGGCGCTGCGAGTCATTATGTACCGCACGGTAAACCTCTGTTCTAGAACCCTTATATAGCTGATCTAACACAGTATAGTCAGCAATTTGAAGTGAGGAAAACAGTTCTATATTTTCGCTGGAGGCCATTGTACGGTCGTAGAATTCAAAGGAGAACAAGCATAGCGTTCCCATACAATGACGATTATTATTTTCGACCAGGAGCTGCCGTCATAGGTGACCGATTACCTATGTCGTCGGCTTAAGTAACGTTACAGATATCACGTTACAGATACCACATTACAGATATCAGAATACGGAAGCTACGAAATGGAAAAATTTAAGCCTGTATGGATGAATACGGTCTCATTGCAGTGTGTCAAACAAGTTTTGGGACAGTCTCCTAGCATCTATTCTTCTAGCACCTATTTACCTAGAGTCGATTAAGCGGCAATCGAATCCGCAATTCCGTCCCTTCCCCAGGCGCTGAAGTGACGTCTATCAAACCATTGTGTGCTTCGACAATCGTTTGATAGCTCACGGTCAACCCCAAACCGGTCCCTTGGCCCACTGGTTTGGATGTAAAAAACGGATCGAATATCTTGGCCTGGATATCCTCCGGAATGCCATCTCCATTGTCAGAAATAGTGAGCACAACGTGTTCTGCCTCCGTCCCCGTCGAAATGGTGATTGTAGGCGCCGTATGACTGGGGCCAAAGGCCTCGATCGCATTGCTTAAAATATTCATAAACACCTGATTGATCGCGCCTGGATTACAGAGAATCGCTGGTAGCTCATTATAGGCTTTCACAATTTCAATCGATGGCAAGTTGGTAGAGGGTGCTAATCGGTGATTAAGCAACAGCAGCGTGCTATCTAGCCCTTCATTGAGATCGACTGCTTTATACTCGGACTCATCCAACCGGGAAAAATTGCGTAGAGAGTCAACAATTTGTTTAACCCGAGAAGTCCCCTTTGTCATCGAGGTTAACAGCTTGCTCCAATCTTCTCTCAGAAAGTCCAGATCGATCGTCTCGATAAAATCTTGGATATCTTCAACAGGATGAGGATAATGCTGCTCGTAGAGAGAGAGTAATTCTAGACAGTCTTGGGAGTATTGCTCACTGGCTTGGACGTTGCCATGAATAAAATTAATGGGATTATTGATTTCATGGGCAATGCCTGCGGATAACTGACCCAGGGCAGACATTTTTTCAGACTGGATAAGCTGTGCCTGCGATGTCTTAAGTTTCTCTAACGCCTGCTTCAGCTCTTTTGTTCGATCGGTTACCAAACGACCTAGCTTAAGATTGACTTTTCGCAAAACGACCGCATTGCGGTAATTCCAAGCAAGATACAGTGAACTCAGCATCAACAACATCGTAATAACATATAGCCATAGGCGATAGCGATTTTTAACCTGCGTCAGTTGACGATGGTGAGCTTTATAGGCAAGGGCCAACTGCTCAATCGCAGGTCCCGTAGAGGCATTGGCCAGTCGTGTCATCGCTTGGCTCACCTCGGGCTGAAGTCTCAAAATAGTTTGGGCATGACGGTAAATATGATTGATAGGGGTTTGCCAAATCGCTGAATAGCTCACGGGTAACGCCTGTATCCGTACCAACAATTTCTCTATATTGCTAGATACTTCAGGATTGTTATCTACGTTGTAACGTAGTATCTCTGTGAATACTTTCTCTAAAAGTACCTCTAGTTGAGAATGCGATGCGTCAGCGCTGAGCTGTTCTAACAGGTCGTCCATCCCTTTTGGGAAATAGTTAATCGAGTTTTGCAAAATCGCATTCTCGGACTTAAAATCTTCCATGAGGGTATTCATTTCAAGTTCCTGAGCCTCTAACGCCTCTAGCTTCTGTTGAAGCAGGCGATTTGTGCTGAGGGACGGTAAGAGTACCTGCTTAAGCTCAGTGAACTGAGCATGAAAGGTTAAGCGATCGGCGACTAGCGCATCGTAATTGTGAAAAACAGAAAGTTGGGTTTTGAGCGCATCATTAACGATCGCCAGGTTAGTGCGTTCTAGCCCTCTTAAGAGATCGATGATTTGATAGTGCTGATTGATATTGAGGGCCTTGGTTTGACCAAAGAGAAAAGTCAACAGAAACAATAGCAAACCACCGATTGTGATCGCCATCAAACGAGAGAATACGTGAGAGAAAACCTGTCGGGTGAGCTTCATAGCGCTGTCCTCGTTAACTCTCCAGTCAATGTTCGTAAGAACTTAACAAGCAACGTCACATCATCAGGAGGGATCTCACGACCCAGTTGATACTGGCCCATAATGGCGATGGCCTCTTCTAAGGTCTCAACACTCCCATCATGTAAATACGGTGCCGTGAGAGCCACATTACGCAGGCTAGGAACCTTGAATACATAGCGATCACGTGGACGCCCAGAGAGGTTCATCCGCCCCATATCAGCCGCTTGAACGTTTCCCCGCGCCAGGAAAAAATCCTCCATCACGCCCAACCGCTGAAACATGTTGCCGCCGACATTGGCACCGTGATGACACGCCACGCAGCCGTAGTCTTTAAACCGCTGGTAACCGGCTTTTTCCTCAGCCGTAATCGCTGTTTTATCACCCTGCAAATACTGATCAAATCGAGCATTGGGGGTCACGAGCGTGCGTTCATATGTTGCGATCGCATCCCGAATAGAGGCGGGTTGTATCCCGGTTGGATACAGCTGCCGAAAAGTCCTCACATAGTCATCGTTCTGGTTCAGGTTAGAGACGATGGCCTCCCAGCTAGTATTCATTTCCTTGGGATTCAAAAGAGGTTCGTCTACTTGTTCTTCCAATGTCGCCACGCGACCATCCCAAAACTGCCGAAAATTCAAGCTACTGTTCCAAACAGTCGGCGCATTCAATACAGAAAGTTGTCCTTCAAATCCCAATGATAGGGGCCGCCCATCCGCACCGCCTGAGTCCTGCTTATGACAACTGGCACAGGAGATTTGGTTATTACCAGAGAGTTGAGTCTCATGAAACAACCGGTTGCCCAGAGCCACTTTCCTAGGATCTAAACTAGGCTCTAAAGCTAACCGCGCTGAGAGCGGGACAATCGGCTCACGCCCCATGGCATCAGATGCGGACAGGCCAGATGCGGCTGGCCGTGACACCGGTAATGACTGGCTGAATCTCTGCAAGCGCACAGAGCCTGTCGTACGATGAGCCCATGTCATCGATAGCCCCAAACCTAGCAGAACCACAACGCAGGAGAACAGTACAACGGCAGCCCTGACCCGTCGACGAGCTTTTAACATGAAATCCTAGGAGCTTAGAAAAGAATCTGCCCCTAGTCTGCCCTCAAAATCAATTTATTTTGGACAGTACCGCTGTTCCATCGCACTAGCGTTGCCCCACACTCACCGTTTGCTTAGCAGGCTGTTGAACAGGCTGCACCATCGCCATCACTTGCTCAGCACTGGTGAGCTTAACGGTGGCAGACTGAGGGGCAATAGGCACTAGCTGTACCGCACAGGCCTTGAGCTCAGGCTCTAGGGAAATCGGACACACCTCTGGGTGGGTAAGGGCATTCACCTCCGCGTCTTTGCCCCATAAGAAACCCCAGTGCATGGGCATGAATACGGTGCCCCGGCGGATATTCTGAGTCACCAACAGGGGCAGACGGGCATTGCCTCGGCGCGATCGCACTTCCACCCAATCCCCCGACTGAACCTGCAATTTCTGTGCGTCCCGAGGATTTATCTCCAGCGTCGGCTGCGTATACTTCTTCGTAATCTTCTCAATCCGCCCCGTCCGCGTTTGCGTGTGCCAGTGACCCAGCAAGCGCCCCGTCGTCATCACCATGGGGAAAGCGTCATCCGGGGGCTCAGCCAAGCCCTTATGGTGAAATGCCGCAAACTTAGCGCGTCCATTAGCCGTCAGAAACTGAAAATCGGTGTAGAGCCGCTTATCAAACTTAGTCGCCGCCGTCTCCTCGGTTTCACACACCGGCGCGGGCCACTGAATCGGGCCAACCGCGGCCAACCGCTGATGGCTCAGGCCACTCATGTCACACAGCCGATCCGCCGTGAGGCTCACAAACTCGTCATACACCGCCGCCGCATCGGCAAAGTCAAACTGCTTTTCAAAGCCTAAGCGACGGCCCACTTCTGCAAAAATGGCCCAGTCCGCCTTAGATTCACCCACCGGAGCGCGGAAGGCGGGGCAAAAGGTCACCACCCGTTCAGAATTAGTCATCACCCCAGAGGCTTCGCCCCATTGGGCAGCAGGCAACACCACATGGGCATAGGCCGCCGTCTCTGTAGGATAATAAGCATCCTGGCAGATGGTAAACGGTGATTTTAGCAACGCCGCCTGGGTGCGTTTAATATCGGGCATGCTCACCGCTGGATTCGTGGCAGCCACCCACATCACACCGACCTCTTCTTGCTCTAAGGCCAACATCATGTCCCAAGCTGCCAAACCAGGATTGGGAGAAATACTCCCCGCCGGGAGCTGCCATACCTGCTCTACCACCCTACGATGGTCAGGATTCTTCACGAGGCGATACCCCGGCAAAATATGGGCCAAACCGCCCGCCTCACGGCCCCCCATCGCATTGGGTTGACCCGTGAGGGAAAATGGCCCTGCCCCTGGACGGCCAATATTGCCCGTCATCAGGTGCAAATTAATAATCGTTCGCACTTTCGCAGTGCCTTCTGTCGATTGGTTTACCCCCATCGACCACAACGACAGCACCCGTTTCGACTCGGCCCATAGTCGCGCTGCGGTTTCAACTTCTTCCGCAGAAATTCCACACAACTCAGCCACTCTCTCCGGCGTGTACTGATCCACCACCTGGGCGTAGGCGGAAAAGTCATCGGTGCAATAGTCAATAAATAATGGATCGTGCTTGCCCCAACGAATTAATAAATGGGCAATGCCGTTTAGCAAGGCAATATCGGTACCGGGCTTAATCGCCAGGTGCAAGTCAGCATCTTTTGCCGTGGCGGTACGGCGAGGATCCACCACAATCAGCTTGACCTTTCTGTTCTTTTTATGGTGTTTTTTCAACCGATTGAACACAATCGGATGGCACTCTGCCGTGTTCGTGCCAATCAAAAATGCGCAGTCGGTAGCTTCTAAATCGTCGTAACAGCAGGGCGGACCGTCAGAGCCAAAACTCTGAATGTACCCAGCTACCGCAGAAGACATACATAAACGAGAGTTAGCATCAAAGTTGTTGGTGCCAATACAGCCCTTGATAAGCTTTTGAGCCGTGTAATAGTCTTCCGTTTGAAACTGGCCAGAGCCATACATACAGATGGAATCTGGGCCACGCTGGGCGATCGCCTGTTGTATTTCAGCGGTAATGCGGCTGAAAGCCTCCTCCCAACTCACCCGCCGCAGAGGTTGATCGAGTGAATCACGCATCATCGGATACTGGAGGCGATCTTTATTGAGCGATTCACCAACGGAGGCACCTTTAATGCACACTTGCCCCTTACTCGAAGTATGAGACTTGTCGCCAACGGCTTGCCAAATGGGCCGACCGTCGCTGTCACGGGTAATGCCTCGACCAGGACGCGCTGGCGGAAACACTTCTAAGCCACAGCCCACACCGCAATAGGGGCACTGGGTTTTGGTAGACAACGCCCTACTAGATGAGGCTTTGGATAAACGTGGCATAGAAACCTCCTGTTCAAAGGGTTGTTATAAAGAAGTTAAATCTCTACAGCATCAGAGACTAGAACAAACTAGAGACTGAAAGAAACGTTACCAAAAACGGTAGGGAACGGCTGACCGTTCCCTACCGTTTTGACAAGCCCTAGCACTACGAACAAAAATTGTTCGCGCAATGGCCTTCGGAATAAACTAAGTAATGACCAGAGCCTGAGCAGCGAACCATTAACTCATCATTGATTGGTTAATGGGTGCTTGCATTGGCAGCTCTTCACCTTCATGAGCATCGGCGAAGGAATCCTTGGGCTCATCCAAGAAGAACGCGCATAGGAAGGCCACAACGAGACCCGCTACGCCCAACACCTGGAAGAAGGCTGCATTCGCCGCAGCAGTACCGGCTGCAACTGCCGCTGGGTCAACCCCATCGCCCGTTGGGATTAAGGATTCCTTCAACAACAGAAGGGTTGTGAGGTAAGCTACCGCACCCACGTTACCGTAGGCACCGACGTTACCAGCAACCTGGCCTGTAATCCGACGCTTGACTAAAGGCACCAGTGCAAAGGTTGCACCTTCAGCAGCCTGTACAAAGAAGGAGCACATCATCACCAGGATGACCGCACCAGCCAGAGGCCAGCCGCTACCGACCTGGGAGAAGATCAAGTAGCCTAAGCCCATGCCGCCGAGCAGAATCGTCATGGTCCACTTACGGCTGCCCACAGAGTCGGAGATGATGCCGCCACCAGGACGAGACATAAGGTTCATAAACGCGTAGCTAGAAGCAATAATACCGGCAGTTGCTTTGTCAAGTGAGAATGTGCCTTCAAAGAATGCAGGCAGCATGGTAACAACGGCTAGCTCAGAGCCGAAGTTAACAATATAAGTCAGCTCTAGCAATGCAACTTGCTTAAACCGGTAGCGATCTTCAGCTGGGTACTGCTTACGACCTGTCATCAAATCTTTATTAACGGCGTAGCAGTTGAATGACTGGAAGGCATAAAGTGCAAGCAGAGCAATCCACACAATGACCATTACAGTGGGACTGAGGAAGTTGACCTTCTGCAAACGCCATGCCAATACCATCATGATGATAGTCAGAGGAGCGTTCATTGCTAGCAAGAACCAAAAGTCTCGCTTAGTGGTAACTTCCATACCACGAGTACTCTTAGGACGCTGATAAACTTTGCCAGGGGGCGTATCGGTTACGTTGAAGTAATAGAAGACGCCATAGAGGGCAGCTATGATACCAGAACCAGCGATCGCAGCTCGCCAGTTCAAAACCTCACTACCGAACGAAACGCCCAGTACGTTGAAGGGCTGTACCTCACCGAAGTTAAAGGAACCCGGCAAGAAGCTTAGGGCAATGGCAAACAACACCATGGTGAAAGCCGAGAACGCAGAACCAAAGTTACCCCATCCGCCATAGATGCCTTCTGCCGTTCCCACCTCTTTGGGAGGGAACCACTCAGCCGTCATACGGATACCGATAACAAAGCCAGCACCGACAATACCCATCAGCAAGCGGCCAATCACCAGCTGGTTGAAGGACGTTGCCGTTGCAAAAATTAAGCAAGGAATAGCGGCGTAAACCAGCAAAATAGAGTAGGTCAAACGAGGACCGTATTTATCGAGCAACATCCCGATAATAATTCGTGCTGGCACAGTCAAAGCTACGTTACACAGACCAATGGTGCCTGCCTGGCCAGGGGTTAATCCAAACTCTTGAACAATAGTCGTTTTAAAGGGTGGGAAGTTAAACCACACCACAAACGATAAGAAGAAAGCAAACCAAGTCAGGTGAAGTATTCGGTACCTGCCTTGAGTTGCTTTCGAAAACAACTCTCCGATCATCTACGCTATGCTCCTAGATATAGATACGCTTTACTCCGGTTTTGTTTGGAGTAAGGCTGTCAGCTGAAGCCTAGAGGTTGCCGCCTTTAGGCTTCTTTTTTTGGCCCGATAAGACAGCCAGCAGCAAAAGCCAGCTAGTGCCATCAGGCCGGGAAAGTCGTAAACATTCATAAAGTTAAGTTAATCAGTGCTTACGACTCTTCCGATAACCAAACCGCAGTAGTGCTGCGGAGTTTCCCTGGGTGCCACAGCCAAAAGGACTTACATGGCGGGGAAAACTAAAGTGAAAATTTATAAAGTAACTAAAAAAGAAAACAGAGTTTTAAAAACAGTCTTTAAACAATGCTCAAAACACCCAACCGGACAGTTGTAACCTGAGCAGTCACGAGGCCCAAGGTGTCCTATGCATTTTTTGTGAAATCTGGCCTACGAGGGCGCTTTCGCCGTCGCCCCAAATTTCTCTTTCAACAAGCCCGTAACGACCTCTTGCAAGTCTTCGCAGGGCACGCTCTTCATCACGCATTCGCCAAGCTGAGCATGTTTGCCCACCTTACCGCCCATGTAAATATTTACCGCTTCAACAGTTTTACCGTCTATACGGGCCTTGGTACCGAGGAAACCAATATCAGCCACCTGCGGCTGTCCGCAGGAATTCGGACAACCGGTCCAGTGCATCCGCACCGCCTCGGGCACCGTCAGCACCGCATCGAGTTCCTCAGCCAGTGCATGGGCACGCTGCTTAGTCTCAATCAGCGCAAAGTTACAGAACCTAGAGCCCGTACAGGAAACCTGGGTGCGAACCAGTGGAGAGGGCTCAATTGAGAAGGTTTGAACCGGAGGCTCTTGCAAGAATGCCTCCAAACGAGAGTCAGGGATATTCGGAATCAGAACGTTTTGCTCCACCGTTAGGCGAATCTCACCGTTACCGTATACCTCCGCTAAGCGGGCAAATTCAAACATGTCATCGGCGTAGAAGTGTCCTACCGGTACATGCATGCCCACATAGTTCAACCCAGGCTGCTTTTGCTTATGGACGCCCAAGTGATCGCTCTTATCCTCTTCGGTGATAGCGTCTTCAGCTGCCGCAGGCAACAGGCTTTGACCCATCTGTTTTTCAACCGCAGCCCGGAAAACATCTAGCCCCATCGACTCGATCATCCACCATAAACGCGTTTGCTGGCGGTTACCACGGGAGCCATTGTCACGGAATACGGTCAAAATAGCGCGACAGAGTTCAACCACCGTGTCGTCAGCAGGAACCCATGCATTGAGAGGTATGGCGGCCTCACAGCGCCTAGCGGAGAAAAAGCCACCCACCAACACATTGAAGCCAAGCTCGCCCCCTTCAACAGCATCTTTGAACGCTGGGATAAAGGCAATGTCGTTAATTTCTGAGTGGATTGAGTCTTCTCGAGAACCCTCAATCGCAATATTGAACTTACGGGGAAGATTCGTAAAGTCGTAGTTTCCTTGGCTGTTGTTCGTGATCATATCTTGCACTTTGATCACTAGTCCCTGGGTATCTATCAGCTCATTGGCCGAAATGCCTGCCACCGGAGAACCCGTAATGTTGCGAACGTTGTCCATCCCAGACTGCATGGACGTGATACCAGCCTGCTCGAAGCGGCTAAAAATATCGGGAATATCCTCTAAGCGAACGCCCCGTAGCTGAAGATTTTGGCGGGTCGTAATGTCTGCGCAGCCATCATCACCATAGCGTTGAACAATCTCTGCCAAGACCCGCATTTTATGACTGGAAAGAACACCGTGGGGCAATCGCAACCGGAGCATGAATTTACCAGGTGTCACTTCTCGATAGAAGACTCCCAACCACTTGAGACGACCTGTCAAGTCGGTTTTATCAACCGCTTCCCACCCCATTTCAGCAAACTGTTCTAACTCGTCCTTAACGGCCAAGCCATCTTTCTCAGCTTTATACCTCTCAAATTTATTCTTTTTTTCCACTTTTTGAGAAGCAACCATGCTATATCCGAATGTTATTTAACGTTGTGCCACATAAAACAATTTACGCCTTACTATTTTCCTTTGGGGGAAGTAAGTAAAATTAGTGCTGGCACACAACTTACCGTCAAGCAAGACTCAGGGGAGGGAAAGACCCAGAGACTATTTAGAGCTTCAGCCCCGCAAGGAATCATGAGCCTCCTCAAGAAAAGTGGTAGATACAAAGCGTATGTCCATCGCAAAGACTTGTCATTCGAATGTATCTACCTACCACGCTTATAAGGAACCGTTTTAGGGTTTTGTCTAACTCATTTGCTGTTGAGTTGCTAACAACATATGGAAGTTCAACCTAGCTTTTTGTATTATCGGCTACTGTTTTTGGCGACTTTGCGGAATAAATTGCATAAATTGCATTACGCCTATGCATTTTTTGGTTAATCCCCGCAGGAGGGGTAACATTGGGATTTAATATGAAGCTCACAGATAAAATGCAATCCCCCTAAAGCCTTTCATTCGTCGGGTTCTGTCTCTGGTGGGCAGAAGGCTGAGCAATGTGATCGGCGCGGCCATAGGTGACTCACTAGACACTAGCCAAGGCTGCCGTTACGAGGCGGAATGTCGGAAAAGCCTGAAAACCTGAGAAGAACTACTGAGTGCGATCGCACAGGCGGCCACACCTTTCTATCTGTGATTCTACGGCTTATTCTCAAGGCTCCAAATCTCAGATCTCTCAAATCCCAGCTCTTTCAAATCCCAAACATCTAAAGACTTTATCTCTAAAACAATTAAGGACCAATAAACATAAATAAGAACCACTGGATAAGTATATTTTTTTTTGTTCTATTTATTTCCCCAGCAATTATTTTCTCAGCGATGATGTAGCTCTCGCCACCTAAAGCCTCTTAAACAAAG
>JBCDAG010000122.1:0-17860 GCA_039186165.1 Cyanobacteria bacterium P01_F01_bin.53 | reverse complement strand
TTCAACTGGGCCATCGTTGATGATGGTCTATTTTGTGATGAAAGTGTTACCTAAAACCAGCTGTTTTTGAACCGTGCCATAGCGTCGTTCTGGTCAGTATTTTTTAATCTAGATTTTTTCAATCCGAATAGCTGTTGGCTCCGTAGGTACTTTTAAGGGAATACCATCCTGACACCTGACGTTTTTATAGGAAAATCAAGTCATATACTCAATTGCGCCCTTAAAAAGTACCTTCAAGGCGAAAATACAGCAACAAGCCGAATGCATTCAGCTTGTTGCGCGTCACTTAGCTAGTAACCGTAGTGGTTTCAGCCAGTTTTTATGGCGTAAGCTAAGTGACCAACGTTACAGAGCTTTGGACTGCGCAGCTATTGGATTACACCGTCAACCGCATGGATTTAAATGAACCCTCAGTGAGTGCTGGTGAAGGTGCCCTCGGCCAGCAACCTACTGATCGGGCATTGAACGCGCAGGGCCTGAGCGATCAGGCTCTTATAGAACGCTTGCAGGCTGGTCAATTAGAGGCCCTGCAAGCAATTTATCAGCGCTATTCTCGCCTGGTGTACACGCTGGCTTATCGGGTTTTGCACAGTAGTGAAGAAGCGGAGGAAATTACCCAGGATGTGTTTGTCACGCTATGGGAAAAAGGCGGTTATCGTCCCGAACGGGGTGGGCTAAGCGGTTATTTGTCGATGATGACCCGATCTAAATCCATTGATCGGGTGCGATCGCGCTCGGCCCATCACCAGCGGTTACATAAGTGGCATGTGATGGCTCAGGCGATCGCCCAGGCGACCCCACTCGAATTTGCCTCACTCACCGAACGCAGTCAGGGGGTACGTCAAGCCCTCTCAATTTTGTCGGAAAAGGAGCGGCACATCCTTGAAATTGCCTACTACGATGGACTTAGTCAGTCAGAAATTGCCAAGCAGCTCGGTATCCCACTGGGCACCGTTAAAACCCGCTCTCGTAGAGCACTCCAAAAACTCCGTCATGCCCTCAGAGACGTTCTCTAGTTTTTCTATCCCTTAACAAACTCATTTGAAATCTCACTGCGCTGCGTCATGACCCGGTTTCCCCCTTCCGACTCCAACCCTTATTCTGCAGAAGTTCCCTACCCAGATGGGTGGGAGGATTTGCTGGTTAACTATGCGCTCGGGACGCTATCGCCCGAGGAAGAAGCCGCGTTTCAGCAATTACTCAAAAACTATCCAGAGCTAACCCTCACCGCGCGTGATTACAAAACTAGCGTGGACAGCTTACCCTTGGCCTTAGCAGAACAGAACCCACCCGCTACCTTAGAGAGTCGGATTCTTCGGGCCGCTCAAGCTACGCCCCAGGCTATCTCTCAGCCTATTTCTCAAAACATGTCCTCCTCGGGGTCCGTGTCTGCCAGGAATGCCACCCAAGCGTCTCCTAAGCAAAAGGGCGAGATTGCTCAGCAACCTCTTGCACAGAATGCGCCCTCTGCCAGCGCTTTACCAAACGCTCATCAGAACTCCTTTTCGAAAGCACAGGCCCAAAAAGCACAGGTCCAAAAAACTCAGGTCCGTTGGGTAACGCCCTATACGCGCCAAAAGACTCAACAGAAATGGCAAAAGTGGGGCGGTTTTGCTGTGGCTGCGGGCCTGGTAGCGGCCCTGGGTATTAACAACCTTCAGGTTCGCCAGCAGCTTACCCAGGCCAACGATGACAAGGCTCAACTTCAGGCTGAACTCGATGCCCGCACCGGTGAACTCGCCCGGTTAGAAACCACCGAAGTCCGAGATCAAACCATTTTGACAGCACTGCGCCAGCCCAATGCGCTGGTGTATGACTTGCAAGGGACCGGAACCGCTGCCGAGGCGTTTGGCAGTTTGTTAGCGGTGCCTAATCATTCAGAAGTTGCCCTAGTCTCGGATAATTTACCGCCCCTACCCGATGGGCAGGTCTATCGCCTGTGGGCGGTTGCCACCCCTGTGGATGATCCGATGTTCTGTGGCGAGTTTGTGGGTGAAGGGGATGGTACGGCGGTGTGGACCGTGCCGGATGAGCTATGCAGCAACTCGCCGGTACAAATGATTATTACGGTGGATGTGGTTTCCGACCCGCCAGTGCCCAAAGGCCCTGCTGTTTTGAAAAGTACACTTCAGTAATGGAAGTTTTTTCGGGTTGGTCTGGTGGGTTGGTCTGGTAGGTTGGTCTGGCAGTAAAGCAACAATAATATAAAAGTTAGAACAACAAGCCCTCAGTGAGTCGTATGAGAAACAAGACTTACTGAGGGCTTTTAGAAGAGAACGGGTTAACTGTGATTTAGTGCGATCGTCCCCGGACCTAAACTGTCGTGAAGTTACTCTCTGAATTCAGTGCGTCCACAGAAACGCCGACCACTTTTGCAAGCGTTGTGTGGCCATTAATAATGGCACTAAATCCACGGCCTTGCTTAAAGCTAAGCGAATCAAAAGAGAGACCCTCGGAAAGACCCAATGACGTATTCCCAAGGTCGAAACCATAGATTTTATCCGTACCTTCACCCGCACGCAAAATCACCGTATCGGTACCCCCATTGAGGAATATCTTGTCATTCCCCTTGCCACCAATAAAGGTTTGATTCCCATCGGCAGAGCCAAATAATAGATCCTTCCCGGCACCGCCAATGAGGAGATCGTCCCCACCATTGCCAAAGATCACATCATTGCCTTTGCCCCCTTTGGCCAAATCGCTGCCTGTGCCACCCCAAATGACATCATTGCCTCTGCCCCCTTTGAACCGATTGCTCTGGGCGATCGCAACCAAAAATCACCACGACGAGTGCCTTTCACCAAAGGCCGATTATCTTCTGGCTGTGGTTCAGGGGTTGTTGTAGGCTCATTACCTGGAATATCGAGTGGAATGAGGACACGGTCAATGCCTTGAATCAGACCATTCTCAGCTTGAACATTCGTGAGTGCTTCGATAAAACTCGGATCAACGATATCGGGCTCATTATCGACGAGCGAATTACCATCAGGTGTTAAGGTTGCCCCTTCTAGCAAGGTGCTGACGCTATCAGCAGCCTGAATATCTTCAAGGGTTTTAGCCCCTGCTGAGACGTGGTACTTCAACACATCTTGCAACACGGGAATCGGATCGCCATTACCCAACTCTGTCAGTGCACCGACGATGGTATCAAAAGCACCGGCTTCGTCACTACCTGTAAACCCGAAATCTCGAGCAAGCTGGACAAACGCTGCATCCGTTGGAGCAAAAACGGTGAGGTCAGCAGCCGGATCTGCAACAGCATCCGTAAGACCTGCTGTTTCTAGAGCTTTGAGTAAAATATCGAAGTCTTGATTGTTGCTGTCGAAGTCGCCACCGCTTTGCGCTACGATCTCAGCGATAGTAGGCGCTAGCTCAGGGGTTGGCTCAGGTGCTGGCTCATTTCCAGGAATATCCAGCGGAATCAGGACACGGTCAATGCCCTGGATTAGGCCATTCCCTGCTTGAATATTAATTAGATCGCTCAGGAAACTAGGATTAGCCAAGTCAGGTTCTTGATCAACCAGTGTATTACCCTGTGGCGTGAGGGTTACCCCCTCTAACAACGTACTGCTACTTTCAGCAGCCTGAATCTCTTCGAGTGTTTTAGAGCCTGCCGAAACGTGATATTTCAAAATATCTTGAAGGACGGGAATCGGATCGCCATTGCCGATTTCTGTGAGCGCGTTAACAATCGCTTCAAAGGCCCCGGCTTCATCCTTGCCGGTGTAGCCAAAGTCTTGCGCCAGCTGAATAAATGCGACATCAGTGGGGGCGAATACGGTCAGGTCAGCGGCTGGATCGTTGAGTGCCTCTGTTAATCCAGCGGCGTCGAGGGCTTGGAATAGGATGTCAAAATCCTGGGCATTTTGGTCAAAAGTCCCTTCGCTTTGGGTGACGATCTCAGCGATGGTCGGCTTCGTTTCCGGCTTCATTTTTTCTACAAATTGTTTCCGGTTAGCGCGCAGTTGCCTTTTGCTTTTGCTAAATCGGCTTCTAATATCATTGAAGCTACCAAAAGTACGGGGCAAGCTAGCAGTCATGAATCGGTTTCCTCTTTAGGTTTGGATAAGTAAGCGCATAAATAAGTGATTACCCATTGCTGGGGCTCCGCGGTGGGTAATCAATGACGGACTTATTTTTGCGTAGTTACAAATACCTATACGAGGCCCTTAAGGATTTGGATTCATTTTTTATCCATTAAGTTCACGTAGATGATTTTAAAAACCGATACTTCAGTGTTTGGAATCATCTGCAGAACACAAAAAAGGGTTTTTAGGTAAGCTCTAATTACCTAAAAACCCTTTTAAGCCAGATTCTACGAGCAGTAGAATTCTCTACGACTCGTAGCATAGAAAATATTTGCGATGATTACTTGGTGCTGTTGCCTAGCTGATCTAGACGAGTCTTTTGGATGTCATCGACACTCTTGGACTGGTTGTCTAGGTGCTCCAAGCGACGCTTATGTACGTCAGTACCACCAGCAACTTCCTTTAGCTCATCTTCAGAGAGTTGAACATCTTTAGTCTTATCTTGCTCTGCCATGTGAATTACCTCGGTTTAGAAATGGTTAAAGAAACTGTTCAAAATGGATAGGTCCCTCAAGCGATAACAAGAGATCCCTTACAGAAAGTGTAACAAATAGTTCCCTAAACTGTTGTAGCTTTTGAACGGTCTCTTTGGAATACGGGGTTTACTAGTATTCGCCTGATGTTCGGAATTGAACAAGCAGAACTGAATCTTCTTTATATAAGAACATTGACTTTCTTCTTTGTGTGGATCTCGAAAGATAAATTTAACATTTCTCAAAGTAGAACAATTTAATTGAGATTGGAGTATCGAACAAAAGAAATAAAAGATGAGAATTTTATGAGAGGGAGATTAATGATTGGGATAAATATAGGGATGAAAAATGAGAATTTTAGGGGTTGATGAGAAGCCTGTGAGAGTCGGGTGAAAAGTGGTGAGGTATCCTTATCTTTTTGTTGGGAAACGGTGTTTTCCCCTAGTCAAAAGCGCTATGCTTTGTAGAGTTCCGGCGATTTTTGACAGCGATTGTGTTTAGTGATTGTGACTTTAATAAAGGAAAGCAAATAGATATTACAGAAAGCGATAGAAGACCACAGAACATGCTCCAAAGGATAAGGCTTTCATGTCAGACATTTTGCTCCGAGAGTTGGATAATGCCGAAATTGATTGGTTGGTCACCACTGGGGAGCGATTGCCCCTTAAGGTGGCGGATGCCTTAATTCAGCCTGGTCAAGCGTTGGATTTTTTATACCTTCTGTTAGAAGGGGAACTCATGGCCAGATCCCTCACCAATGAGGTGATCCAACTCACTCGAGGTGCTTTGATTGGAGAAGAGTGGTTGTTTGATAGCAAGCCAGTTGTTGCGGTGACGGCAACTAGCCCGGCAATGGTTTTGGCAATCCCAAGGGCAGATCTAACGACTAAGCTGCGGCAAGATGCTAGTTTCTCGGCCCACTTTTACAAGGCCTTGGCGCTTACCCTCTCTGAGCGCATTCGGAATCTTTTTGAAAAGTCTGAACTGTTGCGATATCGCTCTGGGCAAATGGTAAAGGAGGCTCTCTTGGTGTTTGGGGAGCTTCACGATAGTGATATTGACTGGATGATGTGCACCGGACAGCTAGAAAAGCTCTCTGCGGATCGTGTACTGCTCAATGCAGGGCGTCCGGTCGATGCGCTGTACACCGTGCTCGATGGTCAACTGGCGATCGCAACCACCGAAAACCCGTGCGATCCCCTCTCAACCTGTTCTCATGGCCTAGAGGAACTGGGAGCCACCCAAAACTTCAATCCGATTGCCTACATCTCCAGGGGCAGCTTGCCCGGCATTATTTCCTTTTTAGATTTTCAGCCCTTGCCGGTCAGAATTCACGCCGTGAAAGAAGCGTTGCTGTTAGCGATTCCTCGGCGGCAGGTGGTGATTAAGCTGCAAGAAGATCTCAGCTTTGCCGCTCGATTTTATAAGGTGATTGCTACTCAAATGGCGAGCCTGCTCTCGACCGTTGTTTCCTTAGATGGTGAGGGAAGTTCCATGGGTGCCGCTAAAGTCAGTGACTTCGATAACACCTTAGGCGAGGGTGGCATGGAGGAGGATGAGCTTGACTTGGCCGCACTACAGCGCGTGTCCCAAGGGGCCAGTAAGTTTGATTGGATGCTGAAGCAGTTAGGAGTTGGGTGTCGATAATGATGTCCCGATGAATCCAGTCAGGGTAATTGACCAGTCAGGGAAAAGATAGGAGGAGATGACACCAATGGGAAAAAACAATATTTTTCGGAAGGAAGCACTCGAAAGACTCTCTTCTCCAGAGCAGTTAGATCAGCTGATGCAGATTGTGACGCCTCGTAGCTGGCTACCCTTGGCAACCCTGGGCGGGCTGTTGGTTTGTGGCCTGGTGTGGAGCTTTGTTGGTCGGATTCCAGTGACGACCAGTGGTCGCGGCGTGATGGTTTATACCGATCCGCTTGAGGAAGGTCAGCCTTCGCAAGGGCTAGTGGGCGTTGCTTACTTTAGGGCTGGTGAGATTGCGCAAATTCAGCCGGGTATGGAGGTGCTGCTCATCCCTGATGTGGAAGGGGCACAGGTCGCTGGTGGCTTGATGGCCAAAGTTGAGTCGGTATCAAACCCGACGGTGACGACCATATCAGCAGCCCGTGAAACTGGGCGAGATGAGTCTTTTGTCGAGGTGGTTACGGTGCCTGAAATGGAGGCGAATGGTGACTATCACTGGTCTACGGGGCGAAGCATGATGGCACCAATTGCGGGCATGCCTGCGATCGCCCGAGTCACCTTAGAAGAGAAAGCGCCTATTACGTTTGTCTTTCCCTTCCTCTCGCGGACGATGGATCAAGAATCAGGCTAGTTGCTAGTACAGCGTCAATGCTTAATTTTAGGGCCAGGTTTGTCGGGGAATTAGGGAGATTAGGGGAATTGGGGAAACGTATTTAAACTGTGCTCCCCACCTCCCTAATTCCCCCACTGCCCATTCCCTAATTTTTAGGCTTGACGCTGCACTAGCTATTCGGAAAGGTCGATCAGACCAGAGCTATTCGTTAAGAGCCATTAGGCCAGTAATTGGGGACGTTTTATGGGTCGGGTAAAAACACCTACAGTGTTGCAAATGGAGGCGGTAGAGTGTGGCGCGGCTGCACTGAGCATGGTGCTAGGCTACTATGGCCGCTTCGTACCTTTGGCAGAGCTTCGCCGTGGCTGTGGAGTCTCTCGAGACGGGGTAACCGCGGCGAATGTGCTTAAGGCAGCGCGTAACTATGGGCTTGAAGCAAAGGGGTTTAAGAAAAGTCTCGATAGCCTTAAGCAGCTCCCGGCCCCCTTTATTGTCTTTTGGAATTTCAATCACTTTTTAGTGGTTGACCATATTGATGACAAACAGGTGTTTTTGAACGATCCGGCGGTTGGTCCCCGCAAGGTGACTTTTGATGATTTTGACCAGGGTTACACCGGCGTTGTGCTCACCCTTGAGCCGGGAGACTCTTTTCAAAAAGGTGGACATCGGGCCAGTGCTTGGCGAGGGCTAAATCATCGCCTGGGCGGATCGGCAGGGGCGTTAGCATTTTGCACCCTGGCAGGCTTTTTGCTCGTATTGCCCACGTTGGCGCTGCCCGCGTTTAGTCGGGTTTTTATCGATAATATTCTGCTGGCCAAACGGTTAGACTGGCTGCCCTATGTGCTGTTAGGGATGGGGCTGACGGTGACGTTGCAGGCACTGTTGACCAGCTTGCAACTACGCTATTTGCGGGCGCTGAAGGTGAAGCTATCCGTGGGGATGACGAGCCGGTTTGTGTGGCATGTGCTGCGGTTGCCGGTTGGCTTTTATGCCCAGCGGTATGCGGGGGAAATTAGCGATCGCATCGATATCAATGACAGTGTTGCCAGTGTGCTCTCAGGGCGGCTAACCACCACCATGATTAGCCTGGTGATGATTGTGTTTTACGCGATCGCCATGGTGCAATATGACATTCCGCTAACGTTGATTGTGATCTCTTTTGCGGCGATTAATGTGATTGTGTTGCAGTGGGTGTCGCGCTCGCGAACCGATGCCAACCGTCGCCTCATTCAAGAGTATGGAAAAGCCTCTGGGGTCAGCATTGCTGGCCTTCAGAGTATTGAAACGCTTAAGGCCTCTGGCTTAGAGTCAGACTTTTTTGCCCGCTGGGCCGGGTATTACACCAAAGCGATTAATGCCCAACAGGAGCTGGGCTTTACCAACCGTTTACTGGGCCTATTGCCGTCGTTGCTCTCTACCCTAACGGCCCTCGCGTTATTGACAGTGGGTGGCTGGCGCATTATCCACGATAGTTTGTCGATTGGGATGCTGGTGGCTTTTCAGCTATTGATGCAAAGCTTCCAAGGGCCCGTGAATAATTTAGTGGGCTTTGCCAACACGCTGCAAACGCTGCAAGGTAATTTGGAGCGTTTGGATGACGTATTAGAGAATCAAGTTGATTCGGTGTTTGATGATCCAACGTTTGACTTTGATGAGCCTGTTCCTGTTGGGGCTGCGTCTAATGGCAATCAGGACTTGTCTGTAGGAAGGGTAAGCAAGACAGCCAGAACAAAGCCAGATCTTCAGAGCGTTCGGTTGACCGGAGCCATCGATATTGAAGATCTCTCTTTTGCCTATAGCCCGTTAGATTCACCTTTAATTGAAGACTTTAGCCTGTCTATTAAGCCCGGTCAGCGAGTGGCGTTTGTCGGAGGCAGTGGCTCAGGAAAATCGACGTTAGTGAGAATTATTGCAGGGCTGTATCAACCGAGAACGGGTGACATTCGCTTTGATGGTCAGCTGAATAAGGCCATTCCTCGCGCTGTGATGACCAATTCGATTGCGATGGTTGAACAGGATATTTTGTTGTTTGAGGGCTCTATTCGAGATAATTTAACCCTGTGGGACAGCACCATTGCAGAGGCTGATTTACGTCAGGCTTGTCAGGATGCTGAAATAGAAGAGACTATTTTGGCCATGCCCTACGGCTATGATGTCACCTTGTTAGAAGGGGGGCAAAATCTGAGTGGTGGCCAGCGGCAGCGGTTAGAAATTGCCCGTGCCTTGGTGAACAATCCGTCCATTTTGATTATGGATGAGGCCACCAGTGCCCTGGACTCAGAAACCGAAAAGATTATTGATCACAATCTGAGGCGGCGCAGCTGTACCTGCTTGATTGTGGCGCATCGGCTGAGTACCATTCGCGATGCGGATGAAATTATTGTGCTAGATCGCGGCAAGGTGGTGCAAAGGGGGAGTCATGAACAGCTTTGGCAAGCCGATGGCCACTATGCCAATTTGATTCGCAGTTCCGGGACTGCGCTTTAGGAAGTCTAAGGATCCGAGGATTTAATAAATCGGTCATTCTCACCAGTCACCCTTCGACTACGCTCAGGGTTCGTTGCTCAGCACATCCGATGGCTGAGCGTAGTCGAAGCCAAAACCAACCGGCATATAAAAGCGGATGTTATTTACTCTTCATTCCTAAGGAGCAGACATTAATGGTTTTCACTCAGTCACTACAGACGAACCGGCTTGCCAGTGATGGCACGCTGCCCTTAGGCGGTAATGAAGTCCTTCGGCTTGATGACCCCGCGCGACTTTGGCAGGTGAAATCTGGCTCGGTCGGTATTTTTGGCGTGGCTTGGGTTGCCGGTGAGCCGACGGGGCCACGGCATTATCTCTTTACAGTGGATGCTGATGCGGTGATGTTGGGTGCCTCGCCCGAAAATGGGTTTGGCTTGATTGCGATCGCCTTTGAACCCACGGCCTTAATCCCCATTGACTGGAAGTCATCGTGCCAATCATCTCAGCCATTATTTCACCAGAATGCGGGCAACCAGAGCGATGACATTCCCAAACTCTTTTCCCGCTTATCCGATTGGCTCAATCAGTTCGGCCAAATTCAATCTTTCCCAACCTTAGACACCCTACCCGTAGAGAGTAACGCTCAGTATTACTCCCTGCGCAGTGACGATTGCTATGGCCTCAATGACGCCCTCACTTGGGTCAAAATTAAAAACGGCAGTGCCGCTTGGCTAGGCCATGACAAGATGCCGATTGTTCCTGATACGGGCCTATTCCCCCTAGGCGTGCGCACTTGGCTAAAAGCCGATACCGCCACGCAGCTCCAGAGCTACCCACCCGACGAACTCTTGTTAGACGACGTGAGTCTTCAGGCGGTCAATGTGGGAATCTCCCACTTTTATCAATACTGCTTTAAAACGATTGAACAGATTGTTGCTGGGAAACAACAAGTTGACCAACAACAGTTTGAGCAACGACAGCAACTCAATCAAGAGACGACACAGCATGCGCTTCAGGGATTGGCCTCCCTGCTGAAGCCGGTGGATGATAGCTACTTATCGGCCGAGACGCCTTTGCTGGTGGCAGCAGGTGCCGTCGGGCATGTTTTAGGGGTCACGATTGCGCCCCCGAACCGTTCGGAGAATTTGGAGCAGGTCAAGGAGCCTTTGGAGGCGATCGCGCGTGCGTCCCAGCTCCGCTTACGGCAAGTGTTGCTGCGCGGCCAGTGGTGGCGACAAGACAGTGGCCCCATGGTGGTGTACACCCGCGAAGACCGGGAACCCATGGCCTTACTGCCGATAAAAAATAGCCGCTATGAACTTCTCAATCCAGTCACTTTAAAGCGAGCCCTGGTTGATGAGTCTGTAGCCAGTCAGCTAGAACCCACCGCCCACGTTTTTTATCGTCCCCTGCCCAACGGCAAACTCAACGCCTGGACGCTGCTTCAGTTTGCCTTCCATGGTCGCCAACGGGATCTGTGGATGATTTTGTGTACCGGGGTGATCACCAGTTTGCTCGGCATGGCGATTCCCCAGGCGACGGCAGTGCTGATTGATAATGCCATTCCCTACGGCAGTAAAGGAATTTTGCTGCAAATTGGCTTGGCTTTGCTGGCCGTGGCCTTTGGTCGGGCGTGCTTCCAATTTGCCCAGGCGATCGCAGCCATGCGCATCGAAACCGCCTCAGATGCCACCCTGCAAGCCGCCGTATGGGATCGGCTCCTCAAGCTACACACCTCTTTTTTCAGGGACTATTCCACGGGTGATTTGCAATCAAGGGTCTCTAGCATCACCGCGATTCGGCGCAAACTCAGTGGCACCGCGTTGGATGCCATTCTCTCTGGCGCGTTTGCGTTATTAAATTTGGGTTTGTTGTTTTATTACTCGACCAAGCTGGCGATACTGGCACTCTTTGTTGCCTTCTTGGTGGTGAGTGTCACGGTTATCTCCGGTGCCATTTTACTCAAAAAACAACGCCCACTCCTAGAGCTAGACGGTGAACTCTACGGGCTGATGGTGCAGCTGATTAATGGCGTTTCTAAGCTGCGGATTGCCGGGGCCGAACCGCGTGCCTTTGCCCAATGGGGTGAAAAATACCGTCAGCAGCTGAGTTTGGATTTGAGTACGCAGCGCTTAGAAGATTCGGTGAGTGTGTTTAATACGGCGATGCCAACCATTACGGTGATCGCGCTGTTTGGCATTGCCAGTACGCTGGTGGATCCGAATAATGACATTGGCCTGACCACCGGAACATTTTTGGCCTTTAATGCCGCCTTTGCCATTTTTATTAGTGGGGCTACCAACCTGAGCCTCACACTGATTGATGTGCTGGAGGTGATTCCGCTTTGGATGCGATCGCAACCCATCCTCACCGCCGAACCCGAAGTCGATACCCAAAAAGGCGACCCCGGACAGCTCACGGGACGCATTTGCCTAGATCGTGTCACCTTCCGCTATCGAGAAGACGGCCCGCTGATTTTAGATGATGTCACCATCGACGCCCATCCTGGTGAATTTATTGCCCTGGTGGGGCCATCTGGATCGGGCAAGTCTACTGTACTGCGGCTGTTACTGGGCTTTGAAACGCCTCAAACGGGCACCGTTTATTTTGATAATCAGGATGTGATGGGGATAGATATTTCCGCCGTACGGCGGCAGTTGGGCGTGGTGCTTCAAAATGGTCGCATCAATGCCGGATCTATTTTTGAGAACGTTTCAGGCGGGGCACTGATTACCCTCGACGACGCTTGGCGGGCCGCTGAGATGGCTGGCTTTGCAGACGATGTGCGTAGCTTTCCGATGCAAATGCACACGGTCATTAGCGAAGGGGGCGGTAATTTGTCGGGCGGGCAACGGCAGCGATTGGTGATTGCTCGGGCCCTCGCCCTAAATCCCAAGATTTTGTTATTAGACGAAGCCACAAGTGCGCTAGACAACCGTACGCAGGCGATTGTGAGTGAAAGCTTGGATCAGCTCAATGTGACGCGCATTGTGGTGGCCCATCGGCTGAGTACCATTCGCAATGCGGATCGCATTTATGTGATTAAAGCAGGGCGAGTGGTGCAACAGGGTAGCTTTGATGAGCTAGCTGCGCAGGAAGGCGTGTTTGCGCAGCTGATTAAAAGGCAGATGGCTTAAAGGGAGCGTCCCGTATAGTCTGTCTGCGTAGTCCACCCGCATAGTCCACACCTAGTGCTGGGTACATTGAGGGAAGTTGATTTATCACATCCTCAGGACAAACCCGGTGCTTCAAAATCCCCAGCGCCCTGCTGAAAATAGCCCTTCTTCTCAACTCCCTTATTCCCAGCGCTATCTCCAGTGCGTTTTGTCGTTGGCGATGCTGTTGTCCTGGCCGGGCACCAGACGTGCCCAGGCTCAGTCCATTACAGCGGCAACGGATGGCACCGGTACGGTCGTAACGCAAACAGACGAGCAGTTCACGATTGAGGGCGGCAGTCTGTCCGGTGAGGGCACGAATCTATTTCATAGCTTTAAGTCGTTTTCTCTCGATGCTGGAGAGACCGCGACCTTTTTAGCACAACCTTGGGTGCAAAATGTCTTGGCACGAGTGAATGGGGGCTCACCATCTATTTTAAATGGGTTAGTACAGTTTTCCAGCGAGGGTGGCAGTCAGCCGAATTTGTTTTTAATGAATCCGGCGGGTGTGTTATTTGGTGCCAATGCACGGTTGAATTTACCGGGAAACTTAACGGTTACCACTGCCGATGGGATGGGTTTTGAGACGGGATGGTTTGGGGCCACAGGAGAGAATACTTACCGCACGTTAACTGGCGAGCCAACCGGTGAGTTTGGCTGGTTAAGCGAGCAGCCCGGTAGCGTTGTCAATGAGGGAACGTTGTCACTAAGGTCAGGAGCCGCACTCACCTTGCTGGGAGGTACCGTCGTAAATACAGGCACGCTGTCGGCCCCTGACGGTGCCATTACCCTTGCGGCAGTACCCGAAACAACAGAAGAGAATCTTGTTCGCCTTAATCACTCAGGCTCTTTATTGTCGTTAGAATGGGTCGCAACAACCTCAGCTCCAGGAACAACTATCGGGTTTAATGCCCCTGCATTGACGCCACTTGATTTACCTGCGCTGTTGGCCCACAGCGAGCAAACTTCTGCAACCTCACTCGCCGTTAACCCTGATGGGACAGTGAACTTGTTGGGAGCTTCGGAAGCTCTAGGGACACAGATCCCCTCCGCACAAACGGGCAGTGTGCTTACGGCGGGGACTCTGAATACCAGTACCCAGTTAAATGAATCAGAAACTGTTTTAGGGACGGGATCTTTGGGGACAGGCGGAGAGATTGCGATTTTGGGCGATCGTGTCGGCCTCTTTGGGGCGACCCTATCCGCCTCTGGTCCCTCAGGGGGCGGCAATATCCGCGTAGGTGGTGACTATCAAGGGCAAGGCCCGCTGCTAACAGCCAGCCAAACCTATGCAGACGACAGAACGACTCTGAGGGCCGATGCCCTGGGGGCAGGGGATGGGGGACGTGTGATTCTCTGGGCAGATGAGACGACCCAATTTTCTGGCCAAATCAGCGCAAGAGGAGGCACTAGTGGTGGCGATGGCGGGTTTGTAGAAGTATCGGGACAGGAGACTTTAATCTTCCGGGGACAAGTAGATACTGGGGCTACACTGGGCGAAGTGGGTTCGCTATTACTCGATCCTGAAAATATCACTATTACCAGTGGCGGAAATGGTCCAGATGATGAACAAATTCTGGATTTCAACATTTTTGAGACTGATCCAGGTGGCTTATTCACCTTGTCTGAAGAAACCTTAGAAGCCCTCGCAGGTAATTCACAGGTCACCCTAGAAGCCAGCGACAATATTTTTATTGAGGATCTTGCCGATGGTGTGCTGGACTTTGCCAATGGAACCGGTTCCATTACTTTCCTCGCTGATGCCGATGGTGATGGCATTGGTGACATTGAAATGGACGACCCTGGCGATGTGTTGAATGCACCTGGACGCTCACTAGATTTCTCGGGGGTGAATCTATTTTTAGGAGATCTGGATACCGCCGCACTTCAAGGCGGAGAAATCTCCCTAGAGGCCAGTGACACGGTGATGACAGGTACTCTTAATACGGGAGCATTCTTCGGCGATGGCGGTGATATTACTATCCTGGCAGATGGTGAGATTGAAACAGCCTCTATTTTCACGGGCGGTCGGATGCTCGGGGGCAATGTCACCCTCATCAGCCCAACCGGCGATATCGATACCGGCGAAATTATCACCACAGACGGCAGCGGATTAGAAGGGACAACAGAGCTTTTTGCGCCCCAGGGCGATGTATTTGTCGACGGCAGCTTGCTCTCAAGTGCTTCCGTCGAAGAGGAAGAAGACTATTTCTTTGAAGATGAAGATGGGATATTTGAAGATAACGCCTTTTCTGAAATCGAGAACTTTTTCGGCGAAGAGGACCTTTTAGACACTGGAGACTTTGAAGACATTTTTGAAGACGATTTCGAGGACACTTTTGAAGAGGATACCTTCGAAGACGGCTTTGAAGATGAAGGCTTTGAAGATGACCTTGAAGACAGCTATGAAGATGACCTTGAAGGTTCTGAGGGCGAATTCGAGGACGACTATGAAGGTGAAGACAGTGATGAGTACGGGGATGAAGAGAGCGACGAGTATGAGGATGAATACGGTGACGAGTATGAGGATGAGTTAGATGATATTGGCCTCTACGACTGGGAAATAGACCTGCTTGAAGAGACTGAAGCAGGTGAAGAAATTCAAAAATTTGAAAAAAAGAGCAGCGAAGACTTCTCGACCTATTTAGGGCGAGATTTGGAGGGAGAAGACCTCACCCCAGAAGAAGTTAAACAATTGCTGGGCGACATTGAATCGAAGACTCAAAACCGCTCGGCAGTTGTTTATATCAAAACACCGTCCTTGTCAGCGCGCGCTGCGACCAGTCAGACAAAATCGGATGATTCAGTTTCAGAGGGCCTTGAAATCTTAGTCTTTTCATCTAATCAACCACCGTTAAAAATAACCACTTCCGACGTTAACCCAACGCAGCTACTAGAAACCATTACTCAATTCCGCTCTAGGCTGATCACCTCTGCAAGGCGTGGGGGCACGGGCTATTTACCGCCAGCGCAGCGGCTTTACCAATGGTTGATTGCCCCCCTTGAAGAGGCACTAGGCCCCGATGCTATAGACACCCTGGTCTTCTCCATGGGAGAAGGCTTGCGATCGCTCCCGGTTGCTGCCCTGCACGATGGCGAACAGTTTTTAGTTGAAAAATACAGCCTGGGTGTGGTGCCCGCCCTCAGCCTCATTGATACCCAATACGAAGCCCTGGGCGACGCAGAAGTTTTGGCCATGGGGGTCAGTGACTTTGAATCCTTAGCCCCCCTCCCAGCCGTTCCCTATGAAGTGGATCTGATTAATCAACTCTGGCCAGGATCTGCGTTCTTAAATGAAAATTTCACCCGTGAGACCTTAGTTGAAGAAAGACAAAATTCTCCCTACCGGGTCATCCATTTAGCTACCCATGCCGAATTTAAGCCTGGCACCTCAGATGACTCTTACATTCAACTCTGGGACGAAAAACTGTTGCTCAGTGAGCTAGACCGACTCGGTTGGCAATATCCGGCGGTTGATTTACTGGTGCTGTCCGCATGCTCTACAGCGGTGGGCAGTGCTGAAGCAGAAATGGGCTTTGCTGGGTTAGCGGTGGCCTCGGGGGTACGCTCAGCCATGGCGAGTTTATGGTCGGTGAATGACTTTGGTACTTTAGCCCTGATGGGCGAATTTTATAGCCAGCTTAAAAACAAAACGGTCAAAGTTGAGGCTTTGCGAGCAGCCCAATTGGCCATGCTGAATGGGGACTTGCAAACAGAATCAGGGCAATTACAGCTCAGGAGTTCATTCTCCACACCCGGTAACTTGCCCCCCTCTGGCAACATTGACCTCTCGCACCCATACTACTGGTCAGGATTTACCATGATCGGTAGCCCCTGGTAAAGATACGTACGGGACTTCTGATAATGGGAGCACCTGTGTGATGGGCTTATTGCCTCCGCATAGTCTGCCCCTAGCGCTGGGTACATTGAGGGAAGTTGATTTATCTCCACCCTCAGGACAAATTCAGGTGTACAAAGCTCCCCAGAAAGCTCCCCAGAAGGCTCCTCAGAAAGATCCCCAGCGCTCCTATTCCCAGCGCCCGTATTTCCCGCGCTATCTTCAGTGGATTTTGTCATTGGCGATGCTGTTGTCCTGGCCGAGTATCAGAAGTGCGCAGGCTCAGTCTATTACGGCGGCATCTATTACGGCGGCAACGGATGGTACGGGCACCGTTGTCACGCAAACAGGCGAGCAGTTCACGATTGAGGGTGGCAGCTTATCCGGTGAGGGCACTAATCTATTTCATAGCTTTGAGTCGTTTTCACTAGAGTCTGGAGAGACCGCGACCTTTTTAGCACAACCTTGGGTGCAGAATGTCCTGGCACGGGTTAATGGAGGCTCACCGTCTGCTTTAAATGGATTGGTTCAACTCTCTCTCGGAAGCGGGCGTGAGGGAGAAGGTCAGCCCCATTTGTTTTTGATGAATCCGGCAGGTGTGTTATTTGGTGCGAATGCACGGTTGAATTTACCGGGAAACTTAACGGTTACCACTGCCGATGGGATGGGTTTTGAGGCTGGATGGTTTAGTGCCATCGAGGAGAACACTTACCGCACACTAACCGGTGCTCCCACGAGTGAGTTTAGCTGGTTAAGCGAGCAGCCTGGCAGCATTGTCAATGAGGGGATGTTGTCATTAAAACCAGGATCGGCACTCACCTTATCGGGTGGGACCGTATTGAATACAGGCACGTTGTCGGCTCCTGACGGTGTCATTACCCTTGCGGCAGTACCCGGCGGAGATAAAACTGTTGTTCGCCTTGACCGCTCAGGCTCCCTATTGTCGTTGGAGTGGGTCGAAACAGCCTCGGAGCCAGGAACAATTACTGAGTTAAATACACCGGCCTTGAACCCACTTGATTTACCTGCGTTGTTGACCTATAGCGAGCAAACTTCTGCGACTACACTCTCCCTCAATTCTGACGGGACGGTGAGCTTGTCAGGGACTTCGGAAGCTCTCCCGACACAGACAGGTAGTGTGCTTACGGCAGGGACGCTGACCACCAGTACCCGGTTCAATGAACAAGACACTGTTTTAGGGACAGATGTTTTGGAGACGGGTGTTTTAGAGACGGGCGGAGAGATTGCTGTTTTGGGCGATCGCATCGGTCTCTTCGGGGCGGCCCTATCCGCCTCTGGTTCCTCAGGGGGCGGTAACATCCGCCTAGGCGGTGACTATCAAAGACAAGGCCCGCTACTGACGGCCACTCGCACCTTCATTGATAAAAATTCCTCGATTTCCGCCGATGCCCTTGCCAGGCTCCTGTGTACACATAAGTCCGAGAGTTCAAGGCGCAGCCAATTTCCATCCAGCAAACATCATCTCAAACTGCTGTAGGCCTCGGTACATGGTCTTAGTCCCTGGTGGTCTTTGG
>JBCDAG010000121.1:0-17896 GCA_039186165.1 Cyanobacteria bacterium P01_F01_bin.53 | reverse complement strand
GCTATTCAGCGGTTGAAGGCGCGATCACCCCAGCAGGTAACGGTCCTACCCCAGCTCGACTATTCACCTTTCAACCGGTTTGGCTGGCTGGCGAGTAAGTTCTCAGGCTTTTGTAAGCAAGAAGGCCTCGATCAGGTACTGTGGTTTTCCAATCCGATGGTGTTGCCGTGGCACCCCCCTTCGATTGCGGTGTTGCACGATGTGAATGAATGGAAGGCCAAAGCGAAATACGGTTCACGGGTGAAGACAACATTGCGGGCTTGGATGTATTTGGATGCGTCGCTCACCTGGGCCAAAAAAATTATTTGTGTGAGCGATGCAACCACCGATGATATTTGCAATTTTCGACCCCAGGCGAGTGTCCTGCGCAAAGTGACCAGCATTCCCAATGGGCTAGATTCTCCCCTGACGACGGTCGCACCCGCTGAAATTGAGGTCCCTTCTGCACCGTTTTTACTATCGGTGGGCCGGATTGATCCGGCAGGAAAATGTTTGCCGGAGGCGGTGTCGCTGGTAGAAAAATTGCGCCAACGCAGTGGTGAGCCCTGGGAGCTGCACATGGTGGGCGGCATGAATACCTCTACCCAAGCAGCGGGTGAGGCCTTTTTGCGGGGGATGGAAGCGATCGACTGGGTGCACTATCACGGTTATGCCGATGATGCGAACTTGGCCGCCTGGTATCGGACGGCAACGGCGGTGGTGTTCCTCTCAGAGAATGAGGGTTTTGGTATTCCCGTGGCGGAGGCGGCTTCGTTTGGTAAGCGAGTAATTGTGAATGCCAAGAGCGACGCAACGCTGGGTGCCGGTGGTGATGCCGTGATCCCGGTACGGACAGAAAATATAGAGCGAAGTGCGATCTCAGTACTTGACCAAGTCGGCTTAGGACAGTCGGGGACGGTGCTCACTGCGCCTATGACGGTGAAGGTGTATACCTATGCAGATGCGGCGAGTTCGTATGCCAAAGAGATTGATCACCTCGTGAATGCTTGAGGATTGTGCCCCTCTTTCGTTGCGTGCTGCCGTGAATGCTGGTGTGAAGGCATGACGGGCTTGTGGATAAGGCGTGTGAGAAACCTATCAAATTTGGTCACTCTAAAAAAGCATTGCCTAGGAATCCGTGGTTACACATAATGCTGGCATAGCAAATAGTGGTCATGTGGCTGTTTGCTTTCCGTATTGTCAGGTAGAGCAAGGATTTCATCCGTCATTTGTGGGTGTGAATTCCGTCACCAAGGTCATCGTATGAAACGCTGCGAAAGAGAGTATGACAAAGTGTCTCTATCTGTTGATAGTGTTGACCTTTGGGTGGCTTGGCGTCTGTTTTAATGCGATCATTCTTTGTTTGCCAGTAAGGGCACAAACCCTAGCGCACCAAGATGTAGAAAGTTTTGGCGATCATGAATTGGCCAGTCATGAATTGGCCAGTCATGAATTGGCCAGTCATGAATTGGCCGGTCATAAATTGGCCGGTCATAAATTGCATAAGCAGACCATTGAGGCCTCTCTGCTGTTTCCCAGTATTAACCACCGTGATGCCACGCTGATTGCTGCACCCCAAAATTTAAATCCCGGTCTTCAGATTCAACCTGTTTTACCGCCTATCTCTCCTGAGCCCGAAGTAGTGCCCCAATCTTCCGAAGAAGATCCGGTGCTTGCACCAGAGGTCAATCCAGAGTCCACTCCAGACGTTAAGCCAGATGAGCCGGGGCAGGTGGGGGATGAAGGCAGTCTTGAAAGTGCTGTTCCTTTCCTAGAATGGGATGAGCTTGAAATTGATTTCAGTGATGCCTCGTCTAATTTTGGTCAGGGGAACCGACTCCTAACTCCGGTTTTGAGCGGGCATTTAGCCAATGGTGATAAGGTTTTCGTCTCTTCCGGATTCAATCAATTCGCGCTGCCTGATTTAGAGGCGGTGCGCCATGTCCCTGTGACGTTAGGTTGGGAAAGGGAGATTGAGAACGTGACCTTGGCCGTGAGTGGTGGGCTCGATATCTATAACCGGTTACCCCTTGATACGCACTTCAATGTCAGCGCCTCTATCCCTGTAGGATCTGCTGCGAACCTGACGTTGTCGTTGGAGCAAGGACCGTACTTTTTTAATGCCCAAACCTTAGAAAATGGCATTTCCATGTGGCGGTTTGGGCCGGATTTGTTTTGGCAGATTGATCCGGACACAACTTTTTTCTCCCTGGTGCGATTTGGAGATTTTAATGACGGCAATTTTGAGCAGCAATCATTCTCCCGCTTAGAACGGAAATTTTGGGGTGATGCGGCGATCGCGGCCAATGTATTCAACTGGCGCTTCCAAGAAAACTTCGAAGCCACGAGCGGATACTTTTCTCCACCTGATTTTTTAGTGGCGTCTTTAGAGGTGTCCTGGGAGAAAGAAATCATAGACGATATCAGCTGTCGCGTCGCGGCCAGTGTCGGTCAGCAACGGCTCAATGGTTCTTGGGCATTGGGGTATGGGCACCAAGCGTCGTGTGCATTAGGCTTTCTTCCAGGGTTTGATTTTGATCTTGGGTACAACTTTAGCAATGTGAGCAATGGTCAGTCGTTCCTCGCTGAAGAGAGTGCGTTCAATAATTTTGAGTGGGTGGGCGGCGTAAAAACGGAGTTCTAAGTCAAGGGTTCGTCGTATTTGGGAATGTTGATTACAGGCGAGCTGCTTTGTCAAAGCCACTCGCATGGGGTTGCTTGCCTATGGCCACTTCATGAGGGTGTTTCGGGCCTTTGCCTGGAGATTTCCCGTCTCCACCGTCAAGTGTGATCGCACTCTAACGGTAAAAATTTCTTCTCTATAAGGTCTATCCCTGTCAAGGGTTTATCCCTGTCCCCTTTAGTTTTTGTTCTCATCGTTCAGTTTATGTAGTTGCTCAAAGGCAAACCAGGTGTACTACAGGTCTGTATGGCCTATCGAACCCTTGGCGACAATCAATATGAACAAAAAACGTACACTGGGGCAACAGTTCACCCGATTTTTTACCCTGCTTTTCTTGGGTGGCATTTTGCTCAGTGGTCTGGCCCTTTCTCAAGCGATGCAGCAGCAGGCCAGAACCGAAATGGTGTCACGGGCGACGATGCTTACCCAGGCCATGAACTCAGTGCGCGCTTATACCAGTGAGAACATTAAGCCTCGCCTTGCAGAGCAGCTGGCTAGCGAACCTGAGTTTGTACGGGAAACGGTGCCTGCCTATTCGGCACGGGAAGTGTTTGAGCAGTTTCGCGAATCGCCTGAATATGCCGATTTTTTGTATAAGGAAGCAACGCTGAACCCTTCCAACCCTCGGGATCAGGCTGATGCGTTTGAGGCAGCCTTAGTGGAGCAGTTCCGCCAGGACAATACCCTCAGTAAGCTGACGGGATATCGCGATCGAGATAGTCAGAAATTATTTTATTTGGCGCGTCCGCTGAGTATTCAAAAGGCCAGTTGTTTGGAGTGCCATGGCGATCCTAAACAGGCCCCGGCTAGCCTGATTCGCACCTATGGCGATCGCGCCGGTTTTGGCTGGAAGCTGGGTGAAGTGGTGTCTGCCCAGATTATCTATGTCCCTGCCAATGAGCTGATCGCTCGGGGCCATCGCTATTTGGGTCTGGTGATGACGATTGTGCTGAGCCTCTTTTCGGTAACGGTACTGTTGATTAACCGATTGCTTAAGCGTAAGGTAGTGCGACCCCTCAAGCAGCTGACCTCTGTTACCAAACGGTTGAGCCATGCCTATGCGCTCTCGGCCCATGATAGTGAACGCCACTCGCCTCATCTGGCCGAAGTTGCCCAGCGCCCGGATGAACCTGGACAGCTTGCCCGAGCTTTTCAGCAAATGGCCGAGGCTGTGGTTAGCCGGGAGCGGACTTTAAAGGAGGCCAAAGAAGCTGCTGAAGCTGCCGCCGAGGCTAAAAGTGAATTTTTGGCCACGATGAGCCATGAAATTCGCACCCCTATGAACGGTGTGATTGGCATGACGGGGTTACTACTCGATACCCCGCTCAACGAAAAACAACAACAATTCACCAAAACCATTCGTAATAGCGGTGATTCCCTGCTCACGATTATTAATGACATTCTAGACTTCTCCAAAATTGAGTCGGGCAAGCTCGAATTAGAAGAATATCCGTTTACGCTGAAAACCTGCCTGACCGAGTCTCTGGCACTCTTGGCACCTAAGGCGGATGAGAAACAACTTGAACTCAGCTATCAGATAGATGATGCAGTCCCCACTGCCGTGGTGGGCGACGTTACTCGATTACGGCAGGTGTTGGTTAATTTGATCAACAATGCGATTAAATTTACCGATCAAGGCAGTGTCACGGTGACGGTAACTGCTGAGGCTTTAGATGATCGCTGTACCCTCAATTCCCAAGGTAAGGATGAACAGGTCTTTAAGCTGCACTTTGCCGTGCGCGATACCGGGATTGGCATTCCGGAGGACCGTCTCGATCGGCTCTTTCAGTCCTTCCAACAGGTGGATTCTTCCACTACTCGCAAGTATGGGGGGACGGGTCTGGGCCTCGCAATCAGTAAGAACTTATGCCTTGCCATGGGCGGAGATATTGAGGTGGACAGGGAGCTTAACGTCGGCTCTACTTTCTCCTTTAGCATTATTGTGAACCTTGCCCCGGATGACTACGATTGCGCCTTAGAAGCAGATGTGACCTTAAGTGGCAAGCGGGTACTGTTGGCCAGTAACGACGAACAGATGCTGACCTTAATTCAACAACAATTGGCCTCTTGGCAAGTAGAAGAGCGGGTGGCGAAATCTGGGTATGAAGTGCTGGGTTTGGTGGAGCAAGCAGGCCCTTTTGATGCCCTAATTGTGGCCCAATCGCTGCCTGGCATTGATGGCCTGACGTTGATCCACAAGCTGCGCGATAATTCTAAACTCGCGACGCTGCCGGTGGTGCTAGTGACGGATAAAGCCGAACAGGCCCTTATCCCTGACTTCCATGACACGATAAAAGCACTGAGAGCCGTGGACTCGATTGAAAAGCCTGTGCGCCAGTCGAGCTTGTACAACCTACTGATGCAGGCCGTGGTGGCTCCCGACGGCATTGTGCTCAGGGATGGGTTAAACCTGAACTTGCCGGCTGGCAATCAGCCGTTGGCCAAGCAGTATCCCCTGAAGATTTTGGCGGCAGAAGACAATCTGGTCAATCAGCAGTTGGTGTACCAATGGTTGGACAAACTGGGCTACCGGGTTGACTTTGCGGGCAATGGATTAGAAGTCTTGGAAGCGTTGCGCCGCCAGTCCTACGACGTGGTGTTAATGGATGTGCAAATGCCGGAGATGGATGGCCTTTGCGCGACCCAAGAGATTCACCAGCAGTGGCCCGCGCATGAGCGTCCCTTCATTATTGCCATGACGGCTAATGCGATGCAGGGCGATCGCGATCGCTGCTTATCGGTGGGCATGGATGACTATATTAGCAAACCCATTCGCGCTCCAGAACTCCGAGATGCCTTGGAACGCTGCGCCTTGTTCAGGCGGAAGGCGCGACAGAAAGATAATGTGCGAGAGTCTCCATCTGCTATCCCATAGCTTGCCATTTTGTCGCTATCTTACTGACCGCTATCCCATCAACGGCCATCCCATCAACGGCCTCTCTTCTCTTCTATCAATGACTGTCCACCCTTTACTTTGTCAGAGTCTCCCATGACCACTACTAAGTCAGAAAGGTTAAGCGAAATGCCTTACGTGTCCCAAAACCATGGCCCTTCCCTCGACACGGTCAGCGGTATGCCGACCTGGATCTATAAAAACATTTTTGACCATTCCAGAGATGGCATTATTCTCCATCAGCCGACGGGTCAGGTGCTTGAATTTAATGCGACGGCGGCGGAGATGTTTGGCTATTCTGCTGATGCGGCTAAGGCCCTAAACATTGAGCAACTTCACCCCCCTGAAGAGGCCTTGAAAGCCAAAGAATGGTTTGCCCGTGTGCTGGAAAAAGGAGAGTTCTCTTTTAAAACCAAGTTTATTCGACAAAACGGTCAATCCTTTCCTGCTGAAGTCTTGGCTAACCTGTTTGAGGTCAATGGACAACAGATTATTTACAGTAGTATTCGGGATTCGACCAAACGTAAACGGTTTAAAGCAGCTTTTCGGCAACAGCTAGAAAAATAACGGCTCATTCATGCCATTGCCCTACGAATTCGAGAATCACTCGACCTTCAGTCCTGTCTACAAACGACTGTCGATGAAGTTCGCCAGTTCTTGCAAGCTGATCGGGTGCTTATTTACCAGTTCAATCCTGACGGGAGTGGTCATGTCCCTGTTGAAGCTATCGTTCCAGGCTGGACGTCGGTATTTCAGGAAACGATTCAAGATCCTTGTTTTGATGGCTCCTATGCCAACTTTTTTAAGCGAGGAAAAGTGCGGATAGTGGCCGATATTCAAAAAGAAGGCTACCGCGATTGCTATTTGGAGTTTTTAGCTCAATTTGAGGTGCGGGCCCATTTGATTGTGCCGATTTTGCAGGGCGATGATCTGTGGGGGTTATTGATGGCGCATCAGTGCCAAGCACCTCGTCAGTGGCAAGGCTTGGAAATCGACTTGTTGCAAAAGTTATCGACGCAGGTGGCGATCGCAGTACAGCAAGCTGAATTCTATGCCAGGACACAAACAGAGCTGGCCGAGCGTATTCGCATTGCCCAAGCCTTGAAACAGTCCCGCGATGATGCTTTGGCGGCTGTCAAGGCTAAGAGTGAATTTTTGGCTGTGATGAGCCATGAAATTCGCACGCCGATGAATGGGGTCATTGGTATGGCCGGACTGCTGCTCGATACTGAGTTAACGGCTGAACAAAAAGGATGGGTGACCACGGTTCGAAACTGTGGGGACTCGCTCCTAGAGCTGATCAATAGCATTCTCGACTTTTCTACCATTGAGACAGGCAATATCACCTTGGAAGAGTCGCCGTTTCAAGTGCGTGCTTGTATCGAAGAGATTTTGGATTTATTGGCTGCCAAAGCGGCTGAAAAACAACTTCAGTTAGGCTGTGACCTCGCGCTTGATATTCCCCATGAGGTGATCGGTGATGTTAACCGATTGCGACAAATCTTACTCAATTTGCTCGGTAATGCCGTTAAATTCACTGACGAAGGCTCTGTGGATGTGACGGTTTCCATCGTTACGGATGAGGACGCTGGGGAAGGTCAAGATTCTGAAACAGGAGCGCCTGAGACGGATACCGGTGAAGATTATCTGTTACAGTTTGCGGTTTCTGATACGGGTATCGGTATCCCTAAGGATAAATTCGACCGTTTGTTTCAGCCGTTTAGCCAGGTAGATTCTTCTATCTCTCGTCAGTATGGTGGCACAGGGCTAGGCTTGGTGATCTCCCAGCGACTCTGCGAATTAATGGGTGGGCGTATGTGGGTTGAGAGCGAGGTCGGAAAGGGATCTTGTTTTTATTGCACGATTCGCCTGAAGGCGGCTAAACCAGAGGTAACCCTTGCGGATAAGCGCATTTTGGTGGTCACTGGTGATGCCGACCAGCAAGCGCTGATTGCCAGTAACCTCAACGAAGGGCAGGCGGTCGCCTTTATTGCCCAGTCAAGCTATGAGGCCTTGGGCATGGTGGCCCACGAAGATCCGTTTGACTTGGCCATTATTAGCTTTCATATGGCTGATATGCCCAGCGAACAGCTGATCTCATCTTTGCGATCGCACCAGGCTAATCTACCGCTGCTCTGCCTTGCGGATGCCACCCTCACGAGTCCACCACCCCATTCTACGAGCCTGATTGGTTCGGTAAGTACAGAAAATCTCCAACAGTCTTTGCAACAATGTTTCCAAACCACCGCAAAAGCGACCCCTCGCCGTTTAGACTCGTCCTTGGCGCAGCGCCTGCCGCTGAAGATTTTGGTTGCTGAAGATAACTTGGTGAATCAACAACTGGTGCAGCAGTGGCTCCAAAAGCTGGGCTATCGAGCTGATTTTGTGGGCAATGGTTCCGAAGTGCTAGAAGCTCTCCATCGCCAGTCCTATGATTTGATCCTGATGGATGTGCAAATGCCGGAAATGGACGGACTTACGGCTACAAAGCACATTCATGAGCAATGGTCTGCGAGCGAGCGACCCACCATTATCGCGATGACAGCCAATGCCATGAGGGGTGATCGCGAACGTTGTCTCTCTGTGGGGATGGATGATTACCTGAGCAAACCTATCAATACCCATGAGCTGGTTGCCGCTATTGAACAATGTGGTCTCCAGGCTCAGGTTACCGGTGGTCGTTCCCAATCTGTTCGTTCTGAATCTATCAGTTCTCAGGCTGCTGTAAGCGAGCCGAAGACCAATGACCCGCAAGCCACTGACCTACAAGCCAGTGAATCACTTAGCGCCGATGCGGTTTCACCTCCACGGATGAGTTCAGAAACAACCGTTTCTGAACCGGTTACCCCCCCATTAGGGAATGCCGATCAGGTCTCTCCTTCTTTAACTAGCAGCCCATCACCTGACGAGCCCGTGGCCTCTTCCTCAGCCCCTGAAGCCTCTAAAGCCCCTGAAGCCTCTAAAGCGCCTGAGGTCTCTGTACTACCCGAGGATTTGGTCAATCGTTCTATGTTGGAGGCCACTGCCGAAGCGTTAGGTGGGCTAACCCAGGCCTGGCTTGGGCCGTTCCTTGAGCTTTATTCACAGCAAGGTTCTCAACTCTTGGAACAAATTAAAACAGCCTGCCAAGATAACGATGCTGATGGACTCGCCTATGCCGCACATACACTCAAATCAAGTAGTGCCGCTCTTGGGTTGGTACAAATCAGTCAGTATTGTCAACAGTTAGAGAAATGCGGTAGAGCACAAGAACTGGGCACTATTGATACCCTGCAACAACAGTTGGAAACGGTGTATGAGCCCTCTATGCAAGCGCTGGCGGCGCTTGTAGAAACGTTACCTCCTGAATAAGGGGCGAGCGACTTGCCTTTCAATGAGGCAGGTTCAGGCAACAGACTATGCCCTAATGCTTGAACCTAATGTCTAAATAAGTTGCAAGTATCCGTATTTTTGCAATGGCCGATCGCACCTGGTATTAGCCAAACTTGATGCACTAAATTCCTCAAGACTTTTCTTTAAAGCCTTCTCTTTCAATCCCTAAGTGTCCATCGTAATCCATATCTTAAACAAAACCAGCTAAATAAAGCTCAAGATATTTGCATGCAGAATAGTGATTTTGAAGGTCCTCCAATCCATTGCTCTCTACTATCGATTGTCGGTGGGATTGCCACCGCAGCATCTTTAATTGTCGGTCTAGAACTGGGCGTCAGGTGGTTCGATCCCATGCGCGTTGACTTCCGTGAGCAGGCAACTCAGGTTAGCCCCCAGGTCAGTTCTCAAGCCGCAAAGTAATGAATATTTTATCTAAGCGATGGATGCGAGGAATCTCTCTGTTCCTCGTGGGTTTCCTGATTTCTACTGTTTTAAATGTTTCCGTTATTTCACCGCGTGTGGTTGCCCAGGAGGGAGGGCAGTGTGGTGCCAATCCGCTGACCGAGGAAGAATGGGGCTATGCCCAGTCGGCTTGGAATTATTTTGTTGATAACGTGCAGCCCGATACGGGCTTACCTAATGCTGCCGGGGGATACCCCTCTGGGACCCTGTGGGATATGGGTAACTATCTGACGGCGATGAATGCCGCCCGTTGGATGGGCCTGATTGAACAATCCGAATTTGACAGCCGCCTCAATCAATTTTTGGGTAGCTTGGCGGCCCTCAGGCTGTTTGAAGACAAGCTCCCGAACAAGGTATACAACAGTGCCACCGGAGAAATGGTGGACTATGGAAACAATCCCCTTGATCGAGGTATTGGCTGGTCAGCGTTGGATATTGGCCGGATGCTGGCAGCCTTTCGCATGATCCAAAATTGTCATCCCCAGTACAACGACTGGATTAACGGTGTTGTGGAAGGGTGGCAGGTGGCACTCTCTGTGAAAGATGAGAAGCTCTATGGGGCTGCCGTCTTAGAAGATGACAGCACCCTGATGGTGCAAGAAGGTCGATTAGGCTACGAGGAATACGCCTCCCGAGGCTATGAGCTGTGGGGATACCACGTGCCCCAGGCGATTTCGTTTGAGCCATTTAAGTTTGTAGATATCTATGGCATACAAATTCCTGTGGATACGCGAGATTATCAAACCACTAATGCCAATAACTATGTGGTGAGTGAATCCTACATTCTCGATGCCATTGAATTTGGCTTAGAGGGTGAGCTGGCTGACTATGCTCGGCGGGTGTTTGAAGTGCAAAAAAGGCGCTTTGAGGATACTGGGCTGCTCACGGCTGTTTCCGAGGACAATATCAACCAGCCGCCTTATTTCTTGTATAGCACCGTGTATTCCAACGGAGAACCGTTTGCGGTAATTACCGAGAAAAACGAGCTGCATCCCGAGATGCGGACGCTGAGTACAAAGGCGGCCTTTGGCTGGCACTATGTCTATCCCGATAGCCCTTATGCCCAACAGATTTTTGACCATGTGAAAAATACCAATAATTCTGGGCGTGGTTACTATGCAGGCATTTATGAGTCGGGTTTGTATGACGAAAACCCTCCGCTGAATGACATTCTCACGGGTAATACCAATGGTCTTTTACTTGAGATTTTGTATTACAAAGCGCGGGGTAATAAGCCACTGATTGGGGGGGATGTGACCGTAAGTGGCGGGTCGGCCTCGACCGGTGATGTGGCGGTTGCAGAGACACCGCCGCCAGAGCCAGTTCCCGCAGAACCTGCACCTACAGCGCCTACTACAACAGAGGCTTCTCTTCCAGAACCCCCTCCTGTAACAGAATCAGCTCCACCAGAATCAGCTCCACCAGAACCAGCCCCGCCAGAGCCAGCTCCAGAATCTCCCCCTGCAGAGTCTGGAGTGCCGATTGCGGTGATAAATAATGAACCGCCGCCGCCCTCGCCGCCACCCCCGCCACCTGAGTCTCCACCGCCTGAACCTGCTGCTGCTGCACCGGCTGAGACTACGTTGGCGATCGCGCCAATTGACCCAGTTGCCTCTGCTTCTCATCCTGTGTGCCCTGTTCCTTCGGGCCCCATCAGCATTACCGATCAGCGCTATGCCCGAAATGCATGGCAATACTTTGAATCCAATCACCAAACCACTGGCTTGGTGAATGATCGTGGCGATCTTGATGGGGTGACGTTGTGGGGCATCGGTGATTATATCGCTGCCTTACACGCTGCCCACAGCTTAGGCACGATTACCAACAAAAACTTCGATACCCGTGTTCGCCACGTGTTGGCAGGCATTCGGGAGCTGCCGTTATTCGCTGGGGAGCTGCCACACCGCGCCTACAATTCTAAAAACCTTAACCCTACAGACTACGGCGGTAATCACGATCCTGATGGCAATGGGTGGTCGGGGTTGGATGTGGGACGTTTGCTGGCGGCTTTGCACACGCTAAAAGCTTGCCATCCCCAGTACACCGAGGCGGTTGATAAGATTGCGCTCGACTGGTCTTACCTGCGGGTGGTACGCAATGGGCTCTTGGCCAATGCCGAATTGCAAGCAGACGATCGGGGACGTGATCGCGTTCGGGTGAATCCGGCCACCTTGCTTGGCTATGAAGAATATGCGGCTAGAGCGTTCCAACTCTGGGGGTTTGATGTTTCACGCTCAGTGGTTGGTAATGACTATGAAACCGTAAATGTGGAAGGTCAACCGATTCCCTTAAAGCGGCGAAATGTCCCGCCTAGTCGTAAACCCACGTCCCTGAATACCATCAGTACACCGTTTATTCTATACGGGCTAGAGTTTGGCTTTGATCCGAAAATGCGTGCCCATGTGGATGCCATTTTCCAGGCTGAAGCGGCCCGTTATGAGCGCACGGGTAACTTTAGTGCGTCAGGGACAACCTTCTCCACATTAGAGCCGCATATTATTCACAGCACCATACTGAGTAATGGTGAACGGTGGAAATCGGTGAATGATGTTGGCGAAGAGATTGCTCGTAATCGCATGGTGAGTACGGCAGTTGCTTTTGCCTATCTCACGCTGTATCCCGATCACCCTTATAGCCAAGCCCTTTGGCAGGCCACGCTTGATTTGTACAACCCGACGCTGGGGTATTACGAAGGCTTCTTTGAACTCACGGGTTACACCGCCATTGGATTTGGTGGTGGCACGAATAGTTTGATTTTGCAGGCCCTGCTGCACAAAAACACCGAGCGACAGCCGTTGATTCAGCCCAGAACTGATCTGAGCTCTCCTTGGTGGGATGCTGTGCGAGCAGGTGACACGGGGCAAGGCCTACCGGAAACCGTCGCGTTGCCAATTGATTTTGTGGCGGATGGGGAAGCCCACTATTGGATCTCGGCGGGCGAGGCTCCGGCGACAGCCTATGTCCCTGATGCTACTGACTCGCCGACAGTCGCGCTTGCAACAACGCTTGAGTCAATCCAAGATTCATCCGTCGAAGATGCTGCTCCTGCTAACAGCTCTGCTGTTGCGAGCTCTCCCGCTGAGGAAACCTCTGAGGAAATCTCGCAACCTGAGGATTCTGCAAACAATCCATCCAATAATCCATCTGCAACAGTCATGCCCCTGAGTGATAAGGATCAACAATCGGCCCAAATGGCCTGGGCCTATATTGACAACAATTGGAATGCGGACACTGGCTTTGTTAATGCGGTGGAGCGCTACCCCTGGACGACCCTGTGGGATCAGGGCAGTGGCATTCTTGGACTCCACTCGGCCTACCAGCTGGGTTTGTTGTCTAAAGCCAACTTTGAACAGCGCCTAGATCGCTTGCTCGATACCCTTGAATCGCTGCCTTTGCCTGATACTGGGTTGCCGAACAAGGCCTACAGTACGCTCACTGGCGAAATGCGATCGCTCGACAATCAACCCGATGCCCAAGGGCGCAGTGGCTGGTCTGCTTTGGACACGGCCCGCTATTTGCTGAGCCTAGATGTGCTGCGTACCCACTATGCGGCCTATAGCGATCGTATAGAGCGCATCGTTAACCAATATGACCTTACCCGCCTAGAAAAAGACGGCTGGCTCATTGGCAGTGGGTTGACTCCAAATGGAGAAAAACAGCTTTGGCAAGAAGGCCGATTGGGCTACGAACAATATGCGGCGTATAGCCTTAAACGTTGGGGCATAGAGGCCGAGAAAGCTCTTTATAGCCCTCCCGTGGAGCCGGTGGTTGTCGAAAACGTCTCTCTCCAGGCAGACCTTCGAAACTTTGCTAACTCTGGTGCCGTTAATTCCCTTACCAGTGATCCCTATACTCTATGGGGCTTGGAGTTAGGCTGGCCTGAGGATATTGTCGTTCAGGCTCAAAATCTTTTTCAAGCCCAAGAGAAACGGTTTGAGCGCACCGGTATTCTTACCGCTGTGAATGAAGACTCCCTCGATCGACCGCCCTATTTTCTCTATTACAGCGTGTATGCCAATGGCGAGCCCTGGTCTGCGCTGACCTCTTCTGCCGCTGCCCGCCCTGATTTTCGTACGTTGAGTACCAAAGCGGCCTTTTCCTGGGCCGCCCTTTACCCGCAAAAGGCCTATGCCCAGAAATTGCGAGACGAGGTTCAGTTCTTAGGCGATCGCCAGCGCGGCTATTTTGCAGGTCGCTATGAAGACGACTCCCTCGGGCCGAATGTGTCTATCAATATCAACACCAATGCGATCATCTTAGAATCTCTTTTATACAAAGCTAGGGGACAACGCCCTCTGATTGTTGCTTAGTTATCGCTACTTAGGTGTCATCGTTCCAGGACCTAAGGTTAAACGTTATACAAACTCTTCTTCTCTATTTAAGTCTCACGCGAACGCAACCTCATTCTCGACTATTCCTATGACATTATTTCCTTTTTCAACTAACCGATTTCCCCTTACTCAGGCACTCCGTCGTGCCACCACTTGGGGCCTCCTTGTCGGCCTCCTCGGCAGTGGTTGTGCTGCTAATATTTCTTTAAAGACCGCCAAAAACAACAACCCGGCGATACCAGCCTTCGAGATTCCTACCGGCGAAAGTGCTGTTGCTTTGTGTGGTAACCTGCCTACCCCTCTCACTGATGAAGAACAAGTTTATGCTCAGGTCGCTTGGCAATATTTTGTCAATAACCGACAGCCAAAAACCGGCATGGTTAATGCTGCTGACAGCTATCCTTCCGGTACCTTGTGGGATCAGGGCAACTATCTCACCGCGCTCAATGCCGTCCTATGGATGGACCTGATCGACAAAGATGATTTTGATCAGCAGTTCACGCAGTTTCTTTCAGGGCTAGCCCAGCTCCCGTTGTTTGAAGATACCTTGCCCCACAAGGTGTACAACAGCGCTACAGCTGAAATTGTGGATTATGGCAACAATCCCTCTGAACGGGGATTAGGCTGGTCAGCGCTGGATATTGGCCGGATGCTTGCTGCCCTCCATGTGATGCGTACCTGCCATCCCCAATACGCCGAGATGATTGAATCGGTCGTTGCTACCTGGGATTTAGAAGCTTCCATTAAGGATGGTCAGCTCTATGGCGCTACGGTGACTGATAAGGATAAGACCCAACGCGTTCAGGAAGGTCGCTTGGGCTATGAAGAATACGCCGCACGTGGGTATGAGCGTTGGGGCTACAGTGTGCCGAAGGCCCTGGCCCTTGAGCCTAAATCGATGGTCTCTTTAGAAGGCGTCAGTATCCCGGTTGATACTCGCGATTTTGCTACGACCAATGCCAACAACTATGTTGTGAGTGAGTCCTATATTTTAGATGCGATTGAATTTGGCCTTTCTGAAGAATTAGAGGGCTATGCCAAAAATCTTCTGATGGCGCAGAAAAAACGCTTTGAGCGCACCGGAAAACTCACTGCTGTCTCTGAGGATAATCTCGATCAAGCGCCCCATTTTCTTTACAATACCGCCTATTCTAACGGTGAAGACTGGGCCGTAATTACTGATAAAAATGAAGCGTTTCCTGAGTTGCGCACCCTTAGTACGAAGGCGGCCTTTGGCTGGCGCTATTTATTCCCTGACGATGCCTATGCCAAACAGGTCTTTGATGTGGCTAAAACCCTCCAAGATCCTGATAAGAAAGGATTTTATGCGGGTCAGTATGAGTCGAATAAAAAGCCTAACGCTATTTTGACCGGTAACACTAACGGCCTCATTTTAGAGATTCTTTACTACAAAGCCAGGGGTAATCAGCACGTGTTGAAAGACCAGTCCTAAAAGACCAGTCCTAAAAGACCAGTCCTAAAAGACCAGTCCTAAAAGACCAGTCCTAAAAGACCAGTCCTAAAAGACCAGGCCTAAAAGACCAGGCCTAATGCTGCTGCCTCGTCAGTTCTTTTGAAGATTCATTTGTTCTTTCTTTTAGCTCTCTTGCTTTTTTCTAGGTCACGATTATGACGGCGACGACTGCCCTTGAGGGCTTACCTACGTTTATTGGCAATACACGCTCCCAGCTCAAAACAAGAACCCTGCTTTTTCGCTATTTGGCGATTATCAATCTTTCCTTAGGGGCTTGGTATCTCATTTGGCGGACTACGCAGTCTGTGAATTGGAGTGCCTGGTGGATTTCGGTACCGCTGTTAGGGGCAGAAATCTATGGTTATGTGGGTGGACTACTGTTCATTATTGGGCTGTGGCGACCGTTGGTACGTCAGGTGCGATCGCTCGCTAACCTCATGCCCACCCTGCCCCGCAGTGAATGGCCCACGGTGGATGTGTTCATCGCCTGCTACAACGAGCCGGCTGAGATGGTTGAAGAAACTGCCCGCGCAGCCCTGGCTTTGGACTACCCCTCCGAAAAGCTACGGGTGTATGTGTTAGATGATGGCAACACCCCAGCCATGCGGGCCATGGCCGAGCAGCTATGTCTAGAAGATCTGCAAACGCCAGCGCTTCAGGCGTATTCTAAAACGCTGCAAAAAGAGCGGCAACAGCTCGTTGCACAGCGAGCGGACTTAGAAGCGGCCCGTCTGGAATTAGAGAAAAATGATGCAAACGATGAGCGGCCCCTTTTGCAACGCATCACACGGTTGCTGAGTCCAGAGCAGCAACCCCTAGATGAGCAAATCTCAATTACTTTGAAGCAACTTAAACAATCTATTCACGAGCAAGAAATAGCCCTGACTGAGCTCGGCCGCTGCCGTTACATTGCCCGGCCCAAGCCTAAAGGCCGTGCCCACCATGCTAAAGCCGGTAACATTAACTACGCGATTTTTTCAGGGAAAACCACGGGTGAATTTATTCTCACCTTAGATGCTGACCACATTCCCAAACCTCACTTTTTACAGCGCGTATTGCCTTATTTCTTCAAATACAATTTGCACAAAGGCCGCTATGAATCGAACCAGAGGGCCTTTGTCCAAACGCCTCAAAGCTTTTATAACCTGCCGGATGACGATCCTTTTGGTCATCGCGCTGGGCTCTTTTATGGGCCTATTCAGCAGGGTAAAGACGGGCTGAATTCGGCCTTTTATACAGGGACCAATGCCATTTTAAGGCGGGAAGCCCTGGTCACCATGGGGTTGACAAACTTTTCTGAAACCTTGGCACAAGATAGCGATCGCCTCAGTGAATTTGAACTGATTGGGGGCCTCTCTAGCAGTAGCATCACGGAAGATATGAACACGGCGATGCGGCTCCATGCCACTGGCTGGCAGTCGGCCTACCACGACGAAGTTCTTGCCGTAGGCCTTGCCCCCGACGACCTTAGCTCTACGCTAAAGCAGCGACTGCGCTGGGCCCAAGGCACTTTGCAGGTACTGCAAACTGAAAATCCTTTGCTAAAACCGGGGCTGAGTTTTTGGCAGCGTTTGCAATACTTTCAGACCATGTACAGCTATTTTTCCGGGTTTGCGACTATTATCCTCCTATCCTGCCCCTTGATTTACTTTTTTACGGGTATTATCCCTGTTGCCGCATTCGGTCCAGATTTTGTCGTTCACTTTGCCCCGGCTTTCATTGTCAATCGACTGACATTTGTCGCCATTGTCTGGGGCATTTCTGCTTCTGAAGTGTGGCGTTCAGAACAATTTGCTGTAGCGCTATTTCCTCTATTTATTCAGGCGGTTTTGAGTGTGTTCTTTAAGCAGCCGCTGACATTTCAGGTGACGCCTAAGCAACGTCAGTCTGGCGTTTACTTGAAATTAGTTTGGCCCCAGCTAAGTCTGTTTTGTCTGTTGATTATGGGTATTCTGTGGGGCGGGGTGCAACTTTGGCTAGGCCATATAGAAACCCCTTCTACCTACTGGGTGAATGTGTCTTGGAGCCTTTATAGCTTGTGTTTGCTTTGGTCTGTCATTCGAGCCTCTTTTTGGTCTCCGCCGACCTCAAGCGAGCCATCTTAAGCGCTTACTCAAGCTGCTAAAGCCCTGAATCTGCTAAGGCCAAGTCAGATAGAAAACATCAAAAATACCGTCACTGTCAATATTTTTCATCGTTAAAAAGTAAGGAGAAAATCATGAGTGATTCCAATGTCGTTATTCAGCCTGATAGCAGCCTAGATGTTAACAGCAGTGAAGCCCTAAGAAGGGAAATCGTAGACACGATTGATCGGGGTCCCAGCTCGATTTTAGTTGATTGCCAAGCGATTACTTTTATGGATAGCTCAGGCCTAAGTGCAATGGTGATGGCGCTTAAGCTCTCCAAAGAAGCAGGTATTCGATTTGCCCTGTGCTCTGTAGGAGAGCAGGCTAACATGCTGTTTCAACTGACAGGCATGGATCAGGTGTTTGAAATGTTTGATGATCGCGCAGCCTTTGAAAACTCTATTGCGCAGCCTGCCTAGAAAATTCCCTCCCCATCTTTTTTGATTCATTAAACACTTGGGTCATTAAACAACCATAAAATCAGTAAGGACAACCACAGATGAACAGAGTCGCGCAAGCGTGCAAAAAAATAGGAGGCTATGTTGCGTTAGCCGCTGTATGTGTCGCCTGTAGCGC
>JBCDAG010000120.1:0-18005 GCA_039186165.1 Cyanobacteria bacterium P01_F01_bin.53 | reverse complement strand
GGTGGATATTCGCCAGGGTTCACCGACGTTTGGCAAGTCGGTGGGTAAAATTCTCAGTGCCGAAAATAAAAAGCAGCTATGGATTCCGCCAGGGTTTGCCCACGGATTTTATGTGCTCTCTGAGGTGGCTGATGTGCTGTATAAGGCCACAGATTTTTATAGCCCTGAGCACGAGCGCAGTATTGTTTGGAATGACGCTGATCTCAATATTCAATGGCCCACGGCGGGGAAAACGCCAATTTTGTCTGGAAAAGATGCGGCCGGAGATGCGCTGAAGTCTGCTGATTTGTTTGACTATGCGGCATGTTCTGCGCCGATTGCTGTAGGAGGCCTTGCCACGTGAGCACTCAGGTAGATGCCGTCGGTAACCACAAGATTCTGCTGATTGGTGCCGATGGTCAGGTGGGCCAAGAGTTGCGTAAAACCTTGCCAAATCTAGGGGTAGTCAGTGCCCTTGGGCGACAGCAGCTAGATTTGACTGATTTGGATGCGATCACCCAGCAAATACAGTCCGCGGCACCGACCCTGATTGTGAATGCGGCTGCTTATACCGCTGTCGATAAGGCGGAAAGTGAGCCTGAGCTAGCCCAACGCATTAATGTTGAAGCTCCAGGGGCGATGGCCGCTGCTGCCGCGAAGTGTGGTGCCAGCCTGGTACACATCTCGACAGACTACGTGTTTGAAGGATCGGCTGGTTCACCCCGCTGTGAAACCGATGCAACCGGCCCTTTAAGTGTGTATGGCAAAACGAAGCTTGACGGAGAAGCTGCGATTCGAGCGGCACTCGATCAGCACATTATTTTGCGGACGGCTTGGGTGTATGGCACCCAGGGCAAGGGCAATTTTTTGAAGACGATGCTTCGCTTGGGCAAGGACCGAGATGAGCTGAATGTGGTGGCTGATCAGGTGGGGGCGCCGACCTGGGCCAGAGACATTGCTGAGGCAATCGGCCAATTAGCAGGTCAATTAGGGTCTTCCTCTCGAAGTTCCTCTGGCAGTTCATCCGGCACCCAGATCACAGAAGTGCCCGGCACTTACCACTTTACTAATAGTGGTGTGGCCAGTTGGTACGATTTTGCGATCGCAATTTTTGAAGAGGCTCGTGCCCTGGGCGTTCCTTTGCAAATTCAGCGGGTCAATCCGATTACCACCGCTGATTATCCAACCCCGGCGAAGCGTCCTGCCGCTTCTATCCTGAATTGCCAAGAAATCTCTCGAACATTAGGGCATACGCCACCCCATTGGCGAGCAAGTCTGCGGGCCATGCTTCAAGAATTTGTTGAGAGCCAGTCTATGACCGCCTAGTGATTCATTTCTCAATTTAGTCGCCTCTGACATCCGTCGCCTCTGACATCAGCGACTTCGCCATTCAGTTATCCGGCTCAATTCAGCCATCTGTGAAGGTTTGCTGATGCGTTTGCTCCTTAGCTAGGTCGTGTTTGCTCCTTAGCTAGGTCGTGTTTGTTGTTGAGGAGGCCTTTGAATGGGGGCTGCTTCCTCTTGTTTACATTGTTCCTATTACTCTCTTGCAGGGAAATCGCATGAAAGCACTTATTTTATCCGGTGGAAAAGGTACCCGTTTGCGTCCGCTGACCTATACCGGTGCAAAGCAGCTGGTGCCCGTCGCCAATAAGCCGATTCTTTGGTACGGCATTGAAAGTCTTGTGGCCGCTGGCATTAAGGATATTGGTATTATCGTTAGCCCAGAAACTGGACCCGAAATTGAAGAGAAAACGGGTACGGGTGATCGCTTTGGCGCAAAGATTACCTATATTCCCCAGGAGAGCCCTGATGGCCTGGCCCATGCGGTCAAAATTGCCCAGCCCTTTTTAGGCGACTCGCCCTTTGTGATGTACTTGGGTGACAACCTCATTCAAGATCAGCTAGAAGGGTTCGTTGCTGACTTTAAGAAAAAGCCCTTAGGGGCGATCATCATGCTCAAGCAGGTGGATAATCCCACGGCCTTTGGTGTTGCCCAGATTGCTGAAGATGGCAGTGTGATGAGACTGGTGGAGAAGCCTAAGAACCCACCGTCTAACCTGGCGTTGGTGGGTGTGTATTTATTCTCGCCAGAGATTCATAAGGCGATCGCACAAATTAACCCGTCGGCTCGCGGCGAACTTGAAATTACCGATGCGATTCAGCAGCTAATTACGACCAACCACACCGTAGAGGCTAAGGAACTCTCCGGTTGGTGGTTAGACACCGGTAAGAAAGACGATTTGCTAGAAGCCAATCGCATCATCTTAGATGAATATCTGACGGTGCCTGCTGTGGCAGGTGATGTGGACGAGCAGAGTACCGTCAGTGGTCGGGTGATTGTGGGCAAGGGCTCTCGCCTGATTAACTGCACCGTGCGCGGGCCGGTGGTGATTGGTGAAAACTGCGTGCTCGAAAATTGCTTTGTAGGCTCCTACACGAGCATTGCTGACAACGTCAGCATGCTGGATATCGAAATCGACCACAGCGTGGTCCTGCAAGGGGCCAAGATTGTTGGTATCCAGCGTCGCATTGTAGATAGCCTGATTGGTGAGCGCGCTAACCTCACCGTGACTGACCATCGCCCTAAGGCCTTGCGCTTTATGGTGGGTGATGATTCTAAAATCGAGCTGACCTAATCTTTATAGAAAAGCACTTTTTTAGCACAACACTTTGCTAGCGCCTGATGTCCGAGTCCCCACACTCGGAACAACATGGCCTTTTCAAATAACGCCTCTGCTCGGATGTCCCTTTTCTCGAATCACTCTTTCTCGGATAATCTTTCGTCTTAAATAACTATGCTAAAACGTGTCCTCATTACCGGCGGTGCCGGATTTATTGGCTCTAACTTTGTTCATCACTGGTGTAAAGCCTATGATGGTCGGGTTGTTGTTCTCGATGTCCTAGGATACGCGGGCAATGAAGCTAACGTGGCGGATCTGCGAAAGCAAGATCGCTTTCGCCTGGTAAAAGGTGATATTTGTGATGCCAAGTTAGTGGCCGAGATTTTAGAAACAGAAGAAATTAACACGGTCATTCACTTTGCGGCTGAGTCCCATGTGGACCGCTCTATCTTGGGGCCTGCGGCGTTTGTTCAAACCAATGTTGTCGGCACCTTTTCCCTATTAGAGGCCTTTCGTAATCGCTGGGAAGCCAAGGGCAAGCCCGATGACTATCGTTTCTTGCATGTCTCTACCGATGAGGTATATGGCAGCTTAGAAGAGAACGATCCTGCCTTTACGGAAACGACGCCCTACGCGCCCAATAGTCCCTATTCGGCTTCTAAGGCGGGCAGTGATCATTTGGCTCGGGCCTACTTCCACACCTACGGCATGCCCACGCTGATTACCAACTGTTCTAACAACTATGGCCCCTATCAGTTCCCTGAGAAGCTGATTCCGCTGATGTGTTTGAACATTTTGCTCGGTAAGCCGCTGCCCGTGTATGGCGATGGCCAAAACGTACGCGACTGGCTCCATGTGAGCGATCACTGTAGTGCGATTGATACGGTATTGCACAAGGCCAATCCTGGCGATGTGTACAACATTGGTGGTAACAACCAGGTGAAAAACTTAGATATTGTTCATCAGCTGTGTGACTTAATGGGCGAACTCGCGGGTGATTTGCCCCAAACGCCGCGTGAGCTGATTACCTTTGTGACCGATCGTCCTGGGCATGACCGCCGCTATGCGATGGATATCTCTAAAATTGAGCGAGATTTGGGTTGGACGCCTGCGTATAACTTTGAAAATGGCTTACGACAGACGGTGGAATGGTATTTGAACAACCGTGACTGGTGGCAGCCGCTACTCTCTGAGGAATACAAAGGGTACTACGACAATCTGTATGGTGATCGATAGGTCTTTTGTCTTATCGATGAGCGTCTCATGAACCCAAAAACGCCCCTTAGGAATTCATTCTTAACAGATGGATTCCTAAGGGGCGTTTTGTCTGGGTTGCGATATGTAATTTTCTTTTAAAACATCGTATGGGCTTTGGGCTTGAGCTATACGATTTCGGTTGGTGAACCAAAGGTGCTAATCAGTGCTTCGGCAGAATAGGTGGTACCTGCTACGGTGAAGTTTTCAACCCCTGTAATGCGTTGTTGCCAGCTCTCACTAAAACTGTTGCTTTGGGTGAGGCTGCCAGTAATGTTAAGACCGTTTCCAAGGGCAGCTATGGCAAAATTATGATTTCCAGGTTGTTGTAAGTAATCTAAAACAACTGTGTCGTTGCCAGTGCCGCCCTTAATCGTAACGTCGCCGATACCGACATCAATCGTGTCATTGCCTCTACCGCCGTGGACGAGGCTGTCGGTGATGTCGAGCGTGCCGCCGTTGTCGATGCGAATGCGGATGAGATCATCGCCGCTGCCGCCATATACTTTTGATGACTGTGCGCCGTAGCCATCACTGGTGCCAGTGGCGCTTACCTGCGTCGTGACCGTAATAGTGTCACTGCCTGCGCCGCCTTTTACAAGGCTATCTTTTAGACCAATGGCACTTGCTGTGCCGTCGCCAGTTGCTTGTGCTGTGACTTCAATGGTGTCATGGCCTGTGCCGCCAAGTATTTTAGAATTCTGGCTACCGACAACGGTGGCTTGGAGCTCGGCATTGCCAGTGGCCTTGATTTGAATAAAATCGTTGCCGCTGTTGCCAAAGATCCCAGCGAGACTTTTGAGGCCAACGACGGTTTCGGTGTCACTGACTCTGGCAGGTTCGCTCCCATGGAGAAGGTTGACACCTTGTGCAGAGACTCTAATGGTATCGTTGCCCTGATCGCCTCTGATGGTGGCGGTTTCTACACCCACGCTGAGTCCAGAAGCCAGCTCCTCAGTTTGGGTGGTGATTCGGCTACTAATCACAATGTTGTCGTCATGGTTGCCGCCACTGAGTAAGGAACTGCTGACGGCGATCGCCGTGGCGTCAATTCTGGACTGACTGCGGGCTATGGCAAAAAGGGTGTCTTTGCCGCCGCGCCCAAATACCTGTGAGCCCACGATTCCGTAGCTGGTTGCTACGCCACTGAACCCGGCGAGGCTCGTACTGTCAGCCGCGAGGGCATCGTTGCCGGAGCCGAAGTCAATGCTGGTGTTGGCCACGCCAAAGGCCGCGGCAGTGGCCTGAGCATTGGGGGCAAGGGCAACAACGCTAATGCCTTCGACCCTATCATCACCAGCGAGTGTGGCAATATTGGCGTTGATAATACCGGCTTCTGCAATGTTGAATGTGGCGTCTGTGATTTCAAACAAACCGGATAGACTGTCAGCCTCTGACGTGCCTACGTAAGGGCCGTCTATTTGAGCGTTGATGAATTGTGGCATTGTTCTCAGGACTTGGTGTTGTTTCTCTCGTTGGTAGAGACTAGGCCGGATGATTGGTGGGCTCTAGAGACGTCATGCCAGAGGCGTGGTTTTTCCTGTATCGTTTGGCCTGGACCTTCTGAGTACACCCGGCGTTTTCGTTCAACAAAGATTTATTGAAATCAACACCTTTAATAGACTGAGATGGTTCGTTTTTTATCCCAATATTGTAAATACTTTTACAGAGATTTATTTTTGTCCAAAAAAGTGCGTTGATTTGTGAGAAATCGCGCTTTTTCTCCGGATAACGTTAGGTATCTTTTTCTTAGGGCCGGATGAATTAGCCTCTAGTGTAAGCATTTTGACATCAGGGTATTTGGCAACAAGTTGTTGGGCAACAAGTTGTCTGATACCAAGAGCCTTGCCACGAAGGTGTCTGCACCAAACTGTTCCCTTGTCTTAGCTCGAATTTGCAGCGGGCAACCCTAGAGAATATTGTCTGGGTTAGGCAATGCTTGGATCACATCATTGGGCGTTGCGTCTGTGGAGAAGTTAGCTGCGTTTAATACGGCTTGGTTGGGGGTTGCTGCTGCTTCACCGCTATTTGTATTTGTGCTGCTATTTGTGTTGACGCTGATATCAGTGCTAGCGCTCGTGCCGTTATGGCTGATGGCAGGGGTTGTCGGGTTTTGGCCGTTATCAAGGGAGGCTAACCGCTTACTGAGATACTCGATTCTCTGATGGAGCTGATCTATTTGTTGGGTGAGGTGCTTGAGTTCTTGGGTACCATTTGCACCGTTTTGACCGGACTGTGGTGGAAGGGTTTGGGCGTTGTTTTTGGGCTCTTGTACCGGTTCAACAACTTTGAACGTTCTGGCATCTATAACCGCTTTGGTTTCAATGAAGTCGGGTCTTGCTAAGTGGCTGAAGTCATCTAGGATGGCACGATTGCCCTCCGGCTTAGTCAGGGTGAATTCTGAGGGTTGGGTGGTGAGGAATTCTAAAATAGTCGCAATGCTTTCTTCTGCGCCGATGGGGGCATTTTTGCGTTTGGAAGCAGCATTTTTATTATCTGCTCCGCCAAAGAGTAGCGTGTCTTCAAGATCTACGAGCCCACCAGCAGCAGCACGGGCTTGCAGCGCTTTATAGTCGGAGCCGCCGTACGCTTTTGGCCCTGATGATGGGGCACTGACTTTAGGGGGGGCTCCGGGTGTTCTGCGTGAGGGCTGTTGGGGTGTCTGCTGAGGTGTTCGTTGGGGTGTCTTTTGGGGTGCTCTCTGGAGAGGCTTTTGTGGTTTTCTTTGGGGTGGTGCGCCTTGGGGTGGTGCGCCTTGGGGCCTGAGGGTTATTTTTCCTTCAGTGGGTTGGCGGCGTTGGGGCAAGGATGATTTTGCCGCGTCTACCGCTTTCGCAATGGTCTGATCAGCGGTCAGGCCTTGGGCGGCTAAGTTGTGATTCTCGCTGGCAGTGTTGGAGGGAGTTTTTGACTTAGCCGTTGGCTGCGGCTTTTGACCATTGCTTGTTTGCCGTATACTCTCAGCTGCTTTGTTACCGTTGGAGAATGCTGGCTTTACGCGTTTTACAACAGTTCGTTCGGACGTACTCTCGACCGGTGCGTCTTCTAGTTCTGTACTTAGAACAATGCTACGGTTTTCTCGGAAAGATGCTGGGAGATTAACCTGAGCGTGGTTAAATTGTTGTCTACTCGGATGGGGGCGAGGATTCCGCCGACTCCCAACTATTTTGGGATTGGGAATGAAGACGATTTCCTCTGCCGTGTGGGTAATAAAGGAGTCGAGGAGGGGACTACCCGTTGAGGATGGACGGGATGAGAGCGCTGGCTTTTCCTTGGTGGCAACTGCTGAGGCGGATGCTGTTCTAGTTGCCCTGCCACCCGTTTGTCTATTCGTTTTTCCGTTGGTCTGGTTGCTTGCCTGAGGCTTCGATGTCTTAAGGTTAGATGACTGAGCCATGGCGTGTTTGAGTGACTACAAAAAGGCAGCGTTGGCGACGACTTCTGGTCGCTAAAGGCTGACAAATGATGTGGGCCTAAGACCGAGAATGCAGGATGCGTAGACGGTTTAGGTTTCCCATTTTTTCCCCGCTACATTAAATATAAACTCGCGGGAGACAAGAGTGGTAGATGATCTGTCGCTATAGTCAGTAATCTTACTGAACAGTGTTTTTGGGATCAAGAGATTCTACGTATCATCACAGTCTTCTTGTATTTTGCGCTGTTCTTATAAAGGAATGCCTATGGGAGGCATTTATTATCAACTTTTTTATGAAGATGCGCCTATGAAGGCGCGCCAAAGCGATAGCCCTTGCCATAGACCGTATGAATCAGTGTGGGCTGGCCGGGGTGCTCAATTTTTTTGCGCAGCAGGCGCATTTGGGCGGCAAGGGCATTGCTGCTGGGGGCGGCGCCTCTGCCCCACACGGCATCGTAGATTTGGCTGTGGGTAAGGAGCTGATGGGGCGATCGCATCAAGTACGCGAGCAGCTGTACTTCTTTTTCTGAGAGTTCTAGGGTGCGATCGCCCCTACTGGCGAGTTGGTTCTCAATATTGAGGCTGAGATCCGCAAACTGAAGTACGGTGCCGGTGGTGTAATTTGTTGTGTTACTTATTGTGTCATTTGTCCGGGTGAGTGGTGTCTCTAGGGTGGGTGGCCTCCGCAGGAGGGCGCGAACGCGGGCAAGGAGTTCGCGTAGCTCGAAGGGTTTTACGAGGTAGTCATCTGCGCCCGCATCGAGGCCATCGACGCGATCGTCGAGGGTGTCTTTGGCGGTGAGGAAAAGGACGGGGGTGGTTTGGGATTGGGCGCGGACTTCGCGGCAAATATCGAGGCCGGTTTTGCCGGGGAGCATCCAGTCGAGGATGAGCAGATCGTATTGGCCGCTGGTGGCCATTTCGCAGCCGGTGGTGCCGTCGCTGGCGACGTCCACGGTGTAGTTCTGCCTTTGGAGTAGGCGGCTGAGGGGGTCGGTGAGTTCGACTTCATCATCGACGAGGAGGATACGCATTTTGAGTGGGGGATGGGCTGTTTCCTTCCGTGAACGGCTACGTCCAGCCAACGGGTGATTGGTGCCCCATCGCCAGGTGGGTGAGCGTAGTCGAACCCATTATCTCAGGAATGCGATCTCACCGAACGTTTTAAGTGACGGGGTGTCTTTTAAACATTTTGGGCTTGCCTGCTGAGGATGATGCGGACTTGGTGGTGGACTATGCGGCCAAAACGCTCAGTGGTCTGTGGGATGACGGTGATGTATCTGACTTAAATGGCAATGGCGTGACTGATCCGAATGATAGTAAGCCACTGACCAGCTTTTTGGATGCCTTGAAAGGTGGCGAGCTGTATTTGCAAGTGCACACTAATCGCTTTGATGCGGCGACAGGTTTTCCGGGTGAGATCCGCGGTCAGATTATTGCGGCTGCGACGGGTGACGCGGCTGCGACGCCTGAGCCTTTGAGTTCATTGGGTTTGATGGCGGGTGTGGGTGCTGCGGGTGTGGTGTTGCGTCGTCGTTCTCTAGGCTAGAGCTAAGTTTCTGGCTGTAGACCTGGAATGTCTTATAAAGTGGCGCGTGCTCATTGGTCAGTTCGCGCCACTGCTCTGAATAAACATGTCATTAACGCGTTGATAGTTCCGCCAGCGTATTTTTGTTGTTGCACTTTGTGCGTGTTGTATTGTTTCTTTGAGGCACGTAATTGCAAGAAAAATACGGATCTTCTAGAGAAAATAGCTAAATAGTCAGCTTAATAGGGTGAATTTTGGCAGAATAGGAGACATCGTCACGAAGTGAATGTAGGTTAGCATGAGCGCCAGTAAGAGTAAGACGGAGCTGCTAGCGCTGATAGACCAAGCTGCCGAGGAAGGCTGGACAGAGCTAGACCTTTCAGGCAAGGGATTGACGATGCTGCCTCCGAAGATAGGCAACCTGACAAAACTGACGACACTTTACCTCGATAGAAATCAGCTAACAGAAATCTCAGAGAGCCTGAGTTCGTTGAGTAACCTGACGACACTTTCCCTCTCTAGCAATCAGCTAACGGAGATACCGGAAAGTCTGAGTTCGCTGAGCAACCTGACGCAATTTTCCCTCTCTAGTAATCAGCTAACGGAGATATCGGAGAGTCTGAGTTCGCTGAGCAATCTGACGCACCTTTACCTCTCTAGCAATCAGCTACAGAAGATACCGGAGAATCTGAGTTTGCTGAGCAACCTGACGCACCTTTCCCTCAATCGCAATCAACTAACGGAGATATCGGAGAGTCTGAGTTTGCTGAGCAACCTGACGCACCTTTCCCTCGATAGCAATCAGCTAATAGAAATCTCGAGGAGTCTGAGTTCGCTGAGCAACTTAACGCACCTTTCCCTCGATAGCAATCAGCTAATGGAGATTCCAGAGAGTCTGAGTTCGCTGAGCAACCTGATGCACCTTTCCCTCTATCGCAATCAGCTAACGGAGATACCGGAGAGCCTGAGTTCACTGAGTCACCTGACGCACCTTTCCCTCTCTAGCAATCGGCTAACGAAGATACCGGAAACTCTGAGTTCGCTGAGCAACCTGACGCACCTTTACCTCAATCGCAATCAGCTGACGGAGATACCGGAGAGTCTGAGTTTACTGAGCAACCTGACGCACCTTTACCTCAATTGCAATCAGCTAACGGAGATACCGGAGAGTCTGAGTTTGCTGAGCAATCTGACGCAACTTTCCCTCGATAGCAATCAGCTAACGGAGATACCGGAGAGTCTGAGTTTGCTGAGCAACCTGACGCAACTTTCTCTTGATAGCAATCAGCTAGCGGAGCTCCCGGAGAACTTAGACTGTTTGACTCAGCTTGAAAGGCTAGATTTGTTCGACAATCTGTTGCCAATTTCGCCTGAAATTTTAGGAGGCACCCACAATCCTGGTGCTCCAGCAGAAATTTTTAGTTATTATTCGCGTATGCGCAGCGGCGAAGTTCGTCCACTGAATGAAGCGAAATTGTTGTTAGTTGGCCAGGGCAGCGTTGGTAAAACCTCCCTAATCGAGCGCCTACTCCACGACCGTTATGATACGAATCAACCGCAAACCGATGGCCTGAATGTACTCACTTGGGGCGTGCAGGTAAACAGCAAAGCTGTACAGCTAAACGTATGGGACTTTGGTGGGCAGGAGGTTTATCACTCCACCCACCAGTTCTTTCTCACCAAGCGCAGCCTGTATATTCTTACCTGCAATTGCCGCACCAGTGAAGAAGAAAACCGCATTGAGTACTGGCTCAAGCTCATTAAAAGCTTTGGCGGCGAATCACCTGTCATCATTGTAGGTAACAAATGTGATGAACAACCTTTAGATATTCAGCGCAACGCCCTGCGTAAAAAATACCCTAATATCAAAGCCATCCTAGAAACCTCCTGTTCAACCGGCGATGGCATTGATGAACTACGCACCGCCATTGAAAAAGAAGTTGCAAAAATGGATGACGTCTATAATCTGTTGCCCCTTTCTTGGTTTCAGGTGAAAGAACAACTAGAAGCGATGAACCAAGATTTCATCAGCTATAGCGAATACCTCAAGGTTTGTTTTAATAACGATGTCCATGAGGAATCCGACCAAGAACAAATTATTGACCTGCTCCATAATTTAGGCTTAGTGCTGAACTTTCGTGAACACCCCATTCTGAAAGGTACAAACGTACTCAATCCTGACTGGGTTACCGAAGGCATTTATGCCCTGCTCAGTGACGATACGCTAAAAACAACTAGCAAAGGTGTCCTGACCTATGCGGACCTCACCCGTGTGCTAAGTCCAGATCGTTATCCTGAGAAGCGTCATACATACCTCACCACACTGATGCAGGAGTTTGAGCTGTGCTATAAGCTCCCAAACTGCTCTAACACAAGCTTCCTCATTCCCGGACTTCTCCCAAAAGACGAACCCGATGACATTTCCCTTCCTGGCGAATCCGAGGGCGATACCCTAGAGTTTCAATACCATTACCGCGTTTTATCCGGGAGTATTCTATCTCGCTTTATTGTGAATGCCCATGAGAAAATTTATGAGGGCATTCAGTGGCGAAACGGCGTAATGCTTGCTTACTGCGATGGCAGTACTACACCTTCTAATATCGCCCGCATAAAAGCGGACACCGAAGACAAAAAGATATTTATCACCATTAACGGTAGCCCCAACACCCGTCGTTTATTTCTCGGCCTCATTCGCGATACCTTCAACAGAATCCACAACAGCTTCGCCAGCCTCGAAATCACCGAATGTGTCCCTGTGCCCGGACATCCTGAACACCCCCCGCTAGATTATCAAGAACTGCTTGGGTTAGAAGCTATGGGTGAGCAGGAATATCCCATCGGTAAGCTGCGGATAAAAGTGAATCTGCGCCAGTTACTCGATGGCTATGAATCAGTTGAAGCCCGCCGGATGTCTCAGCGAGAAGATTGGGAGAAAGAAGGCATGATGATCGGAGAAGAGATGGCCATGCGCCGTGGCATGATGCCGAATATTACGCTCAATATCGATAACAACAGCAGCCATCAGACCGTCGTTGGCAATAAAAACAACACGAGCCAAACGCAAGGCAATGACAACATTACTCGTCAAACCCAATCCGATTAGCGGTTGACCATTGTTGTTAGCTGCTTCTGTTGGCTGCTAAGCATAGATTGTGGAAACTGACCCATGCCCATGCTCAAGAAGCTAGCTTCTCGCAGTGAATATTCACCGCGTTGTGCTGTTCTTGCACGGCAATGGTGATAGAGGCCTGTTGCCGGCTAACCTGCTGATAGGCCACATAGTCGCCACGTTCGGCTGTGATGGTGCCATCGATGGCGACAAAGGCCGCTTCCTGCCGCCATAAGTCACTGCTTTGCTTGTATAGCTCAACGAGGCGATCGCGATACCCCTTCAGTGCCTCATCCTCAATCTTTAACTCTGCAAGCGTATTCGCCAAAATTTCGATTTTTTCAGCGCGATACTCCGAACCAGCCCGACCAGTCCGTAGCGAAAACTCCTCAGTCTTTGAAATCACCTGAGCGATTTCTTCACAAGGGAGCAATGCCGGATTACCAAATCCAGCTTGGCAGCTACAGAGCAAAAATGACGATGTAATGAATGCGCGCGATCTCAAAAGGCGGAAAAATTGGGGCACAGGACGTCCAGGGTTATTCTATTTGTTTATTAAAATTCCAGCTTATTGCATACTGCAATAAATTCCCATAGAATCTCGCTGCATTTGTACCTCTTGCTGGAGGGCTTCACGGTCAGCGGCCATTTGGGCATGGGTTTGGTAGGAGGCGGGCTGCACGGTGCCATCGTCCAATAGGAACCCGGATTCCGTCAGGACCGCTTGTCCAGTTGATTGGTACAGCTTGGCCAGTCGATTACTTTGCTCACGGAGCTGTGGGTCAGTAATTTCGAGGCTTTCCAGGGCGATCGCAATCCGGTCAGCTTCCTCAGCTTGCTCTAGCCGCACTGCCTTCGCAACGCGCTCGGTTTCTATTTTGGCCCGGCCCATCAGCGCATCTCGAAACTGATAGCACTCTGCACCAATCGTCGCCTGGCATCGCTTGAGGGCGGCCGAGAGTTCTTTCTGACTCATCCGCTTGATGGTGGCAGCAAGCCGCGCGGTTTTCTGCGCCTGTACAAGCTTCGCCGCTCGGGGATCAACCGATGGGCTAATTTCGTTTTGGGCGATCGCCTCTTGAACTTGCTGGCATTGCCTTACCACCGTTTCACCCCGACAGCCCACCAGTGCAAGCAGCAAAATGACTGCGCCAAAGTTCCAGGATTGACGAGTGGGGTGCACCCGCGATTTAGAGGAAAAAGGTAGGGAAGTTGCCAGCTGACGATAAACGGTGTCGAGGTTTACCGAAGGAAAGCTGCTATGAGAACGAAGTGTCATACCGATGCTCGATGCACTTGCTCGATGCCTTAAGCCGCACATCGTGTGTTAGTTAGCTTTACCCAAGGGAAAAATAACAACAAATGTTGTAACGAAACAACGAACGATGGCTTACAACAACGATGCTATCGAGAAAGAAGTGAATGGGGTCTGGGTAAGCGTCGCTCAGCAAAATAGAGACCTCTATACATAGAGCCATCCATTTGTTGCTGATAGGGGTGCGAGACTTTGTCGGTGATGATGCACTGTCCTGAGGCTTGCTGTATCAGTCGTTAACCTAGGGAACGAACGTCGGCTTAGAACCTACAGAGAAGCTACAGAAACGCTTCTAAGCAGTCACGTCTAAGCGTGAGTTAGCCTCTGACCAATCAAGCACTACTAGTACTTTACAAGAGAAAATACCGCTAAAGTCAAAGTCACATAACTAACTTTTTAAGAGTTACTTTAATCACATAAATAGCGATAGTTACTTTCTACAAACTGTATGATGGGCTGCTTGCTTTATGGTGACCTGCTTGCCTAGCAGCACTCGATAGGTGGGGCTTCCCTATGCTGATTTTTGTCTAATTTTTTGTAGGAGAGGCTACAGCATTAGCCTTTTCTCCTACTTCATTACTTGTTCCCTGACTAAATATTCCATTCTTTTTAAAGTCAGTGCTGTGACCATTGGTAGATAGTGCAGTGGGTGCACCCGTCAGGTTATCCAAAATGGCAAGTAACTCGCGCTCAAACGATACTTGTGCGCGGTTGGTTCGTCCTCCGATGTAGAGCTTGTCAGCAGTTTGCAATGCCCACACTTGGGAGTGAGAAACATAGCTCATCATCACACCTACCATCAACAGCCCAAATCCTAAGTACACAACCGGAATGCCAGGGTCTGCTTTAATTTGTAGTCCTGTGCTGCCAACAATGTCATCCACAAAAAGGGTAATACCATTGACCTCGGTAGAGCCTCCCTGTCGCACCGTAGATACGAGCTGGCCGCTCATGTCATACACCAGCAATGTGCCTTGCAGATCTTGCGCAATCAGCGACACGCCTTCGCTCATATCAGGCTTGGTGGGCACGAAGGTACCCCACACTTTGCCACCGTCAGTTTGCAGTTCTGCCATCGGTAAGTTAAAGGTCGGACTCTTATTTACCCGCGCTTTCACACCTGCGATCGCCCAGTCTGCCTGGTACAAAGTGACATTCTTGTAGCGCAGGGGCTCGTTCACATGAATGGTTTTGCGCTTGACCTCTTCACCGGCTTCATTGAGTACCGACAGGTCAGAATAAAACTGATCAACCCGGCCTTCTGGAGAGTAGTCGATCCAAAATCGATTGACCTTTACGGACCAATCCTTGGGAATAAGCGATTCTGAAAAAGGACCCGCTTCAAAAACATTGGTGATTGTAAAGGTTTGACCGCTGGGCACCATTTCCTGGGCAAAGAAACCGGTGAGTGCGCCCAAAATGGCACCGACCAGAATCAGTAACATGCTGGCATGCACCACAATAGGGCCAATGCGACCCATCAGGCCCTTGTGGGCATAGAGCATTTGGTTCTGGTGATCGCTAGTCTTACTCTCTTCTTCGGCCTTACTCTCTTCTTCGCTACTTTTTTCGTAGAGTGTGTAGCGGCGCTCCTCCAGTTGTTCTTTTAGCGTTGCGAGAGATGTGCCCTCTAGTTCCGTGCTCAGTTCTGTACTCAGGGCCATTTTGCCGAACTGGCGAGGCTTACTGTAAAAGTTCCAGGTGCGTGAAAACCAACGAAGCGCGGTGATTTGGCGGGTGAAGGTGCAGGCCGTTAGGCTCGCACCAAAGAGGATAAGCAGTGCTAAGAACCACCACGTACTGTAGACGTGGTTCAGGCCTGCAATCAGCACGACTTTCCAGGTCAAAAAGCCAAACAGTGCTGGATTTTCAGGATAGTTTGCTTGGTAAAACTCAAGGCCTTGACCCTGTTCAATGACGGTGCCGCTGATGCTAAAAAGTGCGATCGCCAGCAATAACACAATGGCTAGCCGCAGGTCCGCCAATAGGGGAACCAGTTCTTTGCGAAAGTAACGTTTGGAGGCAGTGACGGCGGAGGTCATGGGAAACACACTTGGAGATGGGGCTAACGCCTGCGGCGACGCTTTGCGTTAGGCTTTGCTATGCCCCTTGGGCTATACGGCTACGCTCAGCCACCGGGGGACAGAAGAAGGTCGTCTTAGCGTAGCAATAAATGTCGGCGGCGCTAAGCGACAGGCAGTAGTCTGGTCACCAGGGAAAACAATCCGAAGCCTACGAGTAATAGGCCACTGGCCGGTGTAATCCAGCCTGACCAGCGCCGCAGTTCTAAAATGCGCTTAATCGATGCGGTGAAAATGCCTGCCAGCATCAGCGGGGCGACATAGCCGACGGTGTAAGCCAGCAGCAAGGATGCGCCGAGGGCGGGATCTCCTTTTTCCCCGACCCAGGCCAGGAGTGTTGCCAAGACGGGAGTGCTGCACGGTGAGGCGACCAGGCCAAAGGTGAGGCCGAGCAGGTAGGACTTGGCTGAGCGAGGAATATTGTTTTCTAAAAAGCCGGTGCCGTTAAAGGAGGGGAGCGGCGGTAGCGGCAGTGCTTCGAGTAGGTTGAGACCCATAAGAATGGCGATCGCGCTCACCACAATCGGCAACCCAACGCCCACCTGCCCGTATACCCAACCCAAGCTACCGGCCAATAGGCCCAGCGCTGCTAAGGTCGTGGCTAATCCCGTGGCAAACCAAACCGATTGGCCCACGGCCTGCCAGCGATTTTCGAGTTCGTAGCTGCCCATGTAGCCTACGGTAATTGGCAGCATGGAGAGCATGCAGGGGGTGAGGCTCGTGAGCAACCCGGCACAAGCAATAATGCCAATGCTGTAAATGGAGAGATGCCCTAGCTGGCCTTCTACCCAGCCATTGGCCTGTTGGCTGAGGTGATAGAGAATAATTTGCAGGCGCTCACCCATAGCAAAGACATCAAGATAAGGTTTAACCCTTCAATTGTATCGAACGGTAACGCGCCTCGCTGGATGGGAGAGAGTTTCTCTAGTTTATTTTGTGGTGTTTTATTTTGTGGTGTTTTATTTTGGGGTGGTTTACCCCGTGTGGCCTGTTAGGGGCTGTTCGGTGATGACGACTCAGCATCGACGGCTGTTGTCTTCGTAGGGCCAGGGGAGGCTTCAAACTCGGGTGACGTGTTAGCCTTTGCACTCGGTCGTCGTTTGCGTCCGATTCCTCTTTTGACAAGGTTGTAAGCGGTCCGAACGTCCTTTTCGGGGGAGGCCTTCGATGATTTTTTCAGCTCGCTGGTTTGCTCAAAGGGCTTCTGGAGCTTGGGTGGGGCAGGATGCCGATCTTCTGGCAGCGCCTGTCTGCGTTGAAAGGTGTGCCCGAGGGAGAGCACATCTGCATCCCTCGATTCACGGGCCACGCGGATCAAAACACCTGCGGTGATTAGGCTGGCAATCATGGAGCTACCGCCGTAGCTAAACATGGGAAAGGGCAAGCCCGTGGTGGGCATGGTGCCGGTGGCCACGCCAATATTCACCAGGGATTGGCCAATGAGCAACACCATGCAGCCAATGGCGACCAGTCGATGGACAGTCTTTTTGGCCTGGATGGCGACCATCAGCGCCACGGTGCTGTACACCGCTAAAAACAGCAGCAACATGATGCAGCCAATGAAGCCAAATTCTTCTGCAAAAACAGAGAAAATAAAGTCGGTGTACTGAATCGGGAGAAAGTAAATCTTTTGCAGGGAGAGGCCGTAGCCGACGCCGCCTGCCCCGCCGGAGCCTATGGCGTATAGGCTTTGCAGTAGCTGGTAGCCATTTCCTCCAGGATCGGCCCAGGGGTCGAGGAAGGAAATGATGCGATCGCGCTGATAAGATTTCACACTTACACTAATCACCGCTGCCATCAGGCCCGTGCCCGCCGTCAAAAATAGCTGCCGATAGGGAATGCCTGCCGCCAAAGCGATCAGCCAAATGGTGATGCCGCACACTGCCGTGGTGCTAAGGTTTGGCTGGGCCAAAATCAGCAGAAGTCCGCCGGTAAAAATCCCCAGCCAGATCAGGCGTGTGGTCACGGTGAGCTTGTGCCATTTTCCAAAGAGCTGTGCGCTGTGCATCACCAAAAATGGCTTCATCAGCTCCGAGGGCTGGATCAGAAACGGGCCAAACGGTAGCCAGCGGGTGGCCCCATTCACCGACACGCCGACGCCAGGAATATGGGTGGCCATGACCATCAGCATGCACACCAGCAGGAAGAACCCCGAGAGCCGCATGGTTTCGTTGATGGGATTGCGGGTAATCCAGCGGGAGATGAAAAGGCCGATTAGGACCCAAATCATTTGAATTTTGAAGTAGCGTGCGCCGTCGTTAAAGGCGGATTCGGCCACGGGGTAGGAAGCTGAAAAGAGCACCACCATTCCCACGGAAATCCATAGCAGCGTCATCCAGCGCAGCAGTCTGGCTTCTAAGGCCCAGCCACGCACGGAGAAAATTCGGGTGATGCCACCAAAAATGTTGAGGTCCAAGGGATCGGCTCAGTTGTGCAAAAAGGTATAGAGAAACTATAGGGGATTGATGGGCGGTGTCAAGACTTTGCGTAATATCCCGTAGACGGTGTGGTTGCTGGGATTTAGGCAATAAAAAACCACCGCTTCACCCCTGCTAGACAGTAGACCTTATCGGAAATTAGAACGCTAGAATCAAAAGCGAGGTTACACCGTCGGCAGCCACCTATGAAAATGCACTACGCGGAGCTCCAGAATAGATCTCGGTTGTTACAAAGCCTGACTGGTTTTAATACGACAGAATT
>JBCDAG010000119.1:0-18078 GCA_039186165.1 Cyanobacteria bacterium P01_F01_bin.53 | reverse complement strand
TTCATCGAAAGTATTTGGCAGGCCGTAATGCCACTGACGAAATCAAGCGAAATCTAAAAATCGTTGCCGATGAGTTCTTACCCAAATGGAACTACAAGGCTATTCCGCAAAATCCGACAGTTGTTTATTGAGCGTTCCTTAGTGGCATCGTTCCTGTTTCTGCCTACAGCCTGGATTTTGTTGTCCATTTTGTACCTGTTTATATCATTAACCGGGTCACCTTTATTGTCCTTGCCTGGGGAATTTCAGCCTCTGAAATCTGGCGCTGTGAGCAATATGCAGTCGCACTTTTTCCACTGTTTATCGAAGCCGTGATGAGTGTTTTAGTCAATACCTCTCTCTCGTTTCAGGTCACACCTAAAGAGCGTCAATCAGGTATTTATCTGAATTTGGTCTGGCCTCAGCTTGTTATGTTTTGCCTACTTATTCTAGGCATTATATGGGCAGGTATTCAGCTGGCGATGGGAAATCTTGATAACCCTTTAACTTACTGGGTTAACGTTGCCTGGAGCCTCTATAGCCTTAGTTTGCTATGGTCCGTGATTCGAGCCTCCTTTTGGTCACCACCAGAAACTAACAATCAAGATCTTCAGCAACCGACTAACCTCGGTTCAGCTCAGGTTTAATCGAATCTTCTTAGGTTGTAGCTTCCTGGGTAACAGCCCTTAGATGAAAGCCCTTAGATAAAAACTCGATAAAAACGCTTAGTCAAAAAACGGTTAGCACTAGGCCAGACAAAGAACAAAAAAATGTTCTTTACCTGGCCTAATTTATATGCACGTAACAGTCGAGGATACATAGCAAAATCATCAGCTTATGCGTGGTGTTTCTTTTAGATCATTTTATGAAGGGAATCACTACCTTTAGCGTGTCAGCTTGCATCCAGTCATAACGGCTGAGGATGCGTTGGATAGCCGAGTTAAACACTGAGAAAGCCCAATTCTCATAAAAATTAATGTTTTTGTTTTTTCTGTATGTTTTTTGTATTACTTATGCATTTCTACTGTTCTCACGCTCTTCAAAAAACGAGCATAATTTGTATAAATAAGCACCATGCAGTCCAGGTTCTGCATGGCCTTCCTCGCAGGGGGAAGGGACTCGCTTTCTCGGGGGCCAGTACAACACAATCACCCCGTACATCTTATTGATTAGGTTATCCCTTGAGACCACTGATTTCAGTCAGGCAGTGAGTGGTCTCTCCTTCTCTACGAACACCCTTAAGTAATACACAAAAACAATACATTCTTTTTCAGGTGATAACTATGACTAGAGTCGTTGTCGGTAGCGAAGCAAAAGATATCCTAGATGGCCAATCAGACACTGAGGCTCTATTTGGCTTAGAGGGAGATGATGTTATCTACGGCAATGAGCTTGATAATTTCATCGGCGGAGAAGACGGTGATGATATTGCCCAAGGTGGCGATGGTAGCGACACCATTCTAGGCGGAGAAGGTAAGGATGCTATTGATGGTGGTAAAGGCAATGATGCTTGGCTAGAGGGTGGCGCAGGCGACGACTATGTGCAAGGCGGTTCAGGTGATGACAAACTCTCTGGGGATGCCGGTAATGACTTAATGCACGGTGACTACGGCGACGACAGTCTCTGGAAGCTAAATAGAAAGGGTGAATATGTGTATGTTGGTGCCACGGATGAAAGTGGTGCAGGCTTGCCCGGTGACGGAGCTGTTAACCCCGCCGATCCGAAAACAACTGGCATTGAGGATGGCACCCATGATGACTATATAGCTGGTGGAAAGGGTAATGATGTTCTGATCGGTGGTGTGGGTAAAGATGCCATTGATGGTGGCGTAGGCAATGACATTATCAATGGTGGCGAAGGCGATGACTATTGGTTAGCGGGCCAAGCTGGCGATGATGTGATTAATGGCGATGCCGGTAACGATGTTTTAGAGGGCGGTGCCGGTCAAGACGAATTGAACGGCGGTATTGGTAACGACAAACTCCTCGGCGGTACGGGCAACGATGTGCTCCGGGCCGGGGCCGGGGATGACTACCTAGTCGATGGTGGAGAGGGGAATGACCTTGTTGATGGTGGTGACGGCCATGACATTGTTAAAGGCGGTGCAGGTAACGATAAACTCCTCGGTGGTAGCGGCAATGACGTTTTAGAAGGTGAAGCGGGGAACGACGTCCTGATCGGTGGTGACGGTGATGACTACTGGATGAGTGGCGGCACCGGAAACGATACCCTTTATGGTGAAGGTGGCCACGACGTGATGGACGGTGGCGAGGGTAACGACGTCATGTATGGCGGTGCCCAAGACGACGTGATGATCGGTGGCACTGGCGCAGACAAGATTTATGGTGGTGAAGGCATTGACCGTGTTGATGGCGGTGCTGATAACGACCTCATTGCAGGAAATTCTGGGGATGACGATATCCACGGTGGTGAGGGCCATGACCTCATTTCAGGTGATGAAGGCCAAGATGTGTTATTTGGTGATGCGGGTAACGATACCATCACTGGCGGCGAGGGCCATGACTATTTAGATGGCGGTGAGGGTGACGACGTCCTTAAGGGCAACACCGGCATGGATGCCATTGAAGGGAGCGCTGGCAATGACCTCATTCTGGGTGGTGAGGGGAATGACGGTTGGCTCTCTGGTGGTGCTGGGGAAGACCGTGTGTATGGTGAAGCCGGTGACGACGTGCTCTCTGGTGGTGACCAAAATGACCTTCTGGAAGGGGGTGAGGGCAACGATGTGCTCATGGGCGATGCCGGTGACGACACACTCAAAGGTGGCCTCGGCGATGACTACTGGTTAGATGGTGGCGCTGGCAATGACATTGTAGAAGGGGGCAAAGGTAATGATGTAATCGCTGGTGGTGCAGGAGAAGATCTCCTGATTGGTGGTGAGGGTCACGACACGGTTCTCGGTGACGACGATGATGACAAGCTCTATGGTAATGCCGGTAACGATATACTCGATGGTGGCGCGGGTAATGATGTTATCGAAGGGGGCATCGGAGAAGACATCCTCAAAGGGGGAGCTGGCAACGATACCATCAGGGCAGGAGCCGGTTTTGACGTTGTTGTTGGCGGTGACGGGGCAGACTCCATTTCAGGTGATGCCGGGGATGACAGCCTCACTGGCGATGCGGGCAACGATACGATTCAGGGCGGCAACGGCCATGATTTCATAGATGGTGGCGCGGGCGCGGATCATTTGATCGGTGGTGCTGATAACGATGTCTTGATGGGCGGCGCTGATAACGATGTCCTAGAAGGCGACAGCGGTTTCGACATTCTCGATGGTGGCGACGGTGCTGATACGCTCTCGGGCGGCGGCCAAGAAGATATTCTTAAAGGCGGGGCCGGCAATGATCTCCTTGACGGCGGCGCTGGTCACGACATCTTAGAAGGTGGCGCGGGTGATGACACCTTAAAAGGCCAAACCGGTAATGATTCTCTCTTTGGTAATGAGGGAGACGACAAACTCTCTGGCGATGTCGGTGACGACTACCTGAGTGGTGGGGCTGGCAACGATGTTTTAGACGGTGGCGATGGCATCGATGTTCTTGAAGGCGGCGAAGGTAATGACAAACTCCTTGGCGGTGATGGTAATGATGCCTGGATAAGTGGTGGTGCTGGCAATGATGTCATAGATGGCGACACGGGCCACGATGTAATGAGTGGCGGGGCCGGTGCAGACCAACTTGAAGGGGGTAGCGGTAACGACGTTGTCTTCTTTGATGCTCAAGATACAGTGGTTAAAGGGGGCGACGGCTTCGATACAGCCCACGTGGAAACCGCGGACGGGGCAACGCTAGATCTGGGTGACAATAGCTTTAACGAAGCCCATGGTAATGCGGGTGACGATGTCTTCTTTACTACGAACAACGGAAGTCCTGGCAGCGAAAGTGTTGCGATGTTCGGCAATGGCGGTAATGACTCACTCTCTGGTAGTACCGCTAATGATTACTTTGAAGGCGGTAGTGGTGATGATGCGATCGCCGCAGGTGCTGGGGATGACTATGCTCTCGGTGGTGAAGGTAACGACAAACTCTCCGGAGAAGCCGGTAATGACCTCCTAGAAGGCAACGCGGGCACGGACACCCTGGACGGCGGCCTTGGCAACGACAACCTAGATGGCGGCAGCGGTGCAGATGTCCTGATGGGTGGAGCCGGTGCAGACACCCTCAAATTCGATGCAGAAGATACTGTTGTAGACGGCGGCGATGGCTTCGATGTCGCCCGAGCGCAAGGAGACACTGGCGTCACCTTAGATGTGGGTGCGAGCAGCATTGAACTCGCCTATGGAACAAATGCGGCTGACACCTTTACCAACTCCAGTGACACCAGCGTAGAAATCCATGGTGAAGGTGGCGATGACCTCATCCAAGGCGGCACTGGACACGAAATTTTAGATGGTGGCGACGGTAATGACACCATCACAGCCAATGATGGCAACGATGTTGTAACCGGGGGTGCTGGTGATGACTTGTTGCAAGGCGATGCGGGCAACGACAATCTAACGGGCGGCACAGGTGCCGACACCTTATCAGGTGGAGAGGGTAACGATACGCTGAACTTTGATGCCGCTGATACCATCGACGGTGGAGATGGCCTCGACACCGCCCTCTACCGGGGAACAGAGGGCATTAACCTCAATATTGATACCGTCAATATCGAAGAGATTCACGGTAATAGTGGCAACGATTCCTTCCTCTCAGAAGCCGGAGGGAATGTCAAAATGTTTGGCATGGGCGGTGATGACACTCTCTCCTCCGGTGATGGTAATGATGAACTCCACGGCGGCGAGGGCGACGATGTTCTCACCTCCACGGGTGGCAACAACTACATGGCAGGAGGGGCCGGGAACGATGCGCTCACTGCCGGTAGTGGCCATGACGTACTAGAAGGCGGTGCTGGCAACGACACCCTAGAAGGCGGTGCTGGCCATGACATCCTTAAAGCCGGGGCAGGTAATGACATCCTCTCTGCCGGAGATGGTAACGATACCCTACACTTCACCACTGGCGATATCATCGACGGCGGAGCTGGTAACGACACCGCTCACTATGAGAGCACAGACGCCCTCAAGATAGACCTTGATGCAACAGGCATCGAAACCCTACATAGCAACGCAGGGGATGACGTTATTACCGCTAACGGTAATAACGATGTCACCATTTACGGCAATGGCGGTGATGATAGTATCTCCACTGGCAAAGGCGATAACACCCTAGACGGTGGCAGCGGTGACGATATTCTAAGCAGTACTGGCGGCAACAACATTCTCAAAGGTGACACCGGTAATGATCAGCTCATGACCAGTAGCGGTAAAGATCTCCTAGAGGGTGGCAGTGGCAACGACACCCTAGACAGTGGCAGCGGCAACGATACCCTAGACGGTGGTGCTGGTAATGATATTCTCAGTGCCGGTAGTGGCAACGATAGCCTAGAAGGTGGTGACGGCAACGATGCCCTAGACGGTGGTGCTGGCAATGACATTCTTAAAGGTGGTAGCGGTGCTGATAAGCTCAGCGGTGGAGACGGCAACGACAAACTCTACTTCGATGCGGCAGATCTAGGAGTCGGTATCGACGGTGGTGCCGGTAAAGATACCGCCTACTACGAAAGCACCGCTGACCTTTCCTTAGATGCAGCAGCGGCGGCTATTGAGGTTCTGTTCAGTAACCAAGGCGATGACACGCTGACGGCTAAGGAAAGTTCAACCGCCGTCAAGATGTACGGTGCTGCTGGCAATGACATGCTCTCAGGGGGCAGCGGCAACGATACCCTAGACGGCGGCAATAACAACGACACCCTAGATGGTGGAGAAGGCTCCGATGTTCTCAAAGGGGGCAGCGGTGACGACCAGCTCAAAGGGGGCAGCGGCAACGACAAACTCTATGGCGGTAGTGGTACTGACATCCTCGAAGGGGGTGACGGCAACGACACACTATTGGCCAACAGTGGCAACGACACCTTAGAGGGCGGCAGTGGCAACGACAAGTTGTTTGGCGGTAGTGGCAATAGTCAACTCTTGGGTGGCCAAGGCAATGACGAACTCTATGGCGAAAGGGGCACGAACACACTCTATGGCGAAGAGGGTTCTGATTCTCTCTTCGGTGGCACAGGCAGCGACAACCTCTATGGCGGTGCTGACAATGACAACCTCTATGGCGGTGCTGGCAGTGACATCCTCGAAGGTGGCATGGGCAACGATACGCTCTTAGGTCAAACTGGGAACGATTCATTACTCGGTGGAGACGGTAACGATCTCTTAATTGGGGTCGATACGGAAAACGGTCGCGGTGCCAATACTGTAGACACACTCACGGGTGGTGGTGGTGCCGATACGTTTGTCCTGGGTGACAGTACCGGTACTTACTACATGGAGGGCAGTGAAATACTCAACGGTGCAGGAGACCACGCGCTCATTACTGACTTCAATGGCAGTCAAGACATTCTCCAACTGAGTGGGGCTGCAAGTGATTATGTGCTGGGCTCCCTCGGTAGCGGTGATACCGGCATCTATCGAGATATGGATGGCAATAGCAGCCTGGGTGGTAATGATGAATTGGTCGGTGTGCTGCAAGGTGTTTCAGACTTCACTCTCTCAGATACTTCTGTTTTGTACATCTAGCCAGTACATCTAGGCTTCAAGCCCTCTCAGAGGACTTCATAAAACCCAATAAATATTCTGTTGTATCTGTAGTTTGATGAAATAATCTCACTAGAAAACCAATGCCTAATCCAGCTAGCCCTCGATTGAATACATCAATTGAGGGCTAGCTGTGTAGAGGGTATCACTATCCCTTCTGCACAGCTAAACACAAAACAGTCTGAAGTTTTTATCATCTGTAGTGTTAGAGTGCTTGAATTTGTTTGGAGGCCTAATCTGGCGCTTTATCTGGTACTCACTATGGAGCGAACATACAAAAAGGCCTTGTTAGCGACGAACTAACAAGGCCTTTAATAAAATCTACGGTTGCTTTTGAAGCCGTTACGACACCGCGCCGACGGGCTCACGGCTCTGAGCAAGTTGGGTTTTCTCTTTTAGAATGTTTTGAATTTCGTCGAGATAGTCCGACGCAACTTCAGGGGCAAAATTGACATGGACAGTCAAATTGGTATTGCTGCTGTAAATATGAATGGAGCCGTAGACTGGAATCCAGCCAGAGAAGCCTGCCACCTGCTCGTAAGGGATAAATTGAAAAGCACGAGTATCGGAGTTAGAATATTCAACGCCTTTGTCGGTTAAAGCAACAAGGGGTTCATTGTGCGCATCTTTGGGATGAAATCCCTTAAACTCTAATCTCATCAGATAATCCTCTGGTAATGGGTTGAAGTTAATTGAGCAAAATCTTCAAGTTGAAGATGATAGGATCCCGAATCCTTACTTTTGTGGGGAAAGACTGAGGCCTATTTCACAAGCTTCGCCTACAATCTTATTTTCATTTGTTCTCAAATGGTAAAAAATGACACCTGTAGCAAGTGGCGTACTCTATTCCTACATCTCTATAATACCCGCCCAAAAGAGACGACTAGCAACTTCTATAAGCCTTAACATAAACAATCTTTAAGTGTTGTCATTAGATATGTTTTTCACTTATTTAAAGCGGGCACTCTAAATGAGGACACGCCTAGTCGTGCTCAAACATTCGCACGAGACATCTCACTGGCATTGCCAGGCCTTTTACTCGTTGATCACTAGCCAACTGTAAACCCTATAGCTACACAGGAGGCACAACTCATAAGCACTCTCTTGAAAACAGTTAATGTTGAGTCAAAAACAGCTCATCAATGTTTTACTCACCAATTTGAAAATAATCAAACTGGTTACGTTAAAGCAATGAATTGGTTTTCTCGTCTTCGACCTTCGGCTATTGATGAGGGGCTTTGGACCTCTTGTATCACTGCTCTGGGAGAAGCCTTTGAAAATGCGGTTTATCATGGACAGACAACCTTAGAGACGGCGACACCCACGAGCGTGGTGGTCAACATCACAGACGAAATGATCCAAATTCGCGTTTGGGATAGTGGCCCAGGCTTCAATCTGGAGCAGTATATGCGGGACTTGCCCGAATCAGTGCCTCTACTTGCAGAAAAAGGGAGAGGGTTATGGATTATAAAGCAAATTGCAGACCATTTGAGCTATAGCAAAACGGCGAATCAACTTAACTGTTTAACGATTCAAAAGTTTTTGAAAGTCTCAGATGAATTAGAAGCTAGTGTTCTATGATTAGCTTTTTAGTCTGTGTGTAGACACCTCGTCAAACCTCCAACAATACTTTTCAACTTAAAGGGATAAAACTATGACTTCTGTCGTACGCGTATTACAACCCAATGGCGTTTTAGATGGTAACAGTGCTAATGATTTAGGCACTGAAATCATCAATCACATCCAAGCAGACATCAAAATTGTCCTTTTGGATTTCGATAAAGTGACATTCATGAACAGTTCTGGAATTGGTGCACTGGTTTCAGCCCTAAAAGCAACTAAGAAATCGGGCGGTGATTTATGCATTTGCTCTCTTAGTGCCCAAGTTCGTGAAATTTTTAAAATCACAAAACTTGATAAGCTATTCAAAGTGTTTGAGTCTCGGGAGTCTTTTAACCAAACAGTGAATGCAGGTGCTCTTGCCTAGTGAATGCTGGCACTTTTGCCTAAAGACCTCCAGAGTCTAATGTTCCATAAACAGTTAACGGGTGCAGAATATTCTGCACCCGTTAACTGTTTATATCTATGAAGCTTTCAGACTTACCTGACTGGGCTTAGGTGTACTTTGCTTAGGCTAGGACAACTTCAATCAAGGAAAAGTCATCTTCTAAGCTAGGTTCTCCATTGATATCTTGCACTTTATTTAAGACATAGCTCAAATTGTTATCGTCAGATTGCTGATAGTCTTGTAAGAGGTGGGTGAAGTTATCGAGCCCCCAGATACCTTCTGGTTGAGGAATCTCATAAACACCATCACTAAAGATATAGAGATGCGTGTCAGCTTCTATAATCTGGCTGTTATTTTCAAAGTCATAATCTGGGAACATCCCGATAGGAATACCCCCTGTATCTAGCTGTTTTACAGGGGCTTGTGAATCGAGAGAGAGTAGCAATGCCGGAGGATGCCCCGCCGATGCGTAGGTGAGCTGGCGACTGCGGAAGTTATAAACGCCATACCACATGGTGAAATAGTCTTCTCCGCGATCGCTCATCTGAAATACTTGATTCAGCCCATTTAAAACAGAGCTTGGTTGATAGAAGTCTGCCTGTGGCAGCGATCGCGCCCGTAAAATATTTAAGACAGAAACCGATAGCAAGGCCGACTTTACGCCATGACCGGCAACATCCACAAGATAAACCACTAAATTATCGTCATCTAGCCAGTAATAATCTAGTGCGTCTCCACCCAACTGCAAAGAAGGCTCAAACTGTCGGTTAATGACGACTTTTTCTTGATAGGGTTGTGGTAGTAGGGCACTGACATATTCAGCCGCTTGATGTAACTCTGTTTTTAACAGGGCATGTTGTTCCCTCAAGGCAGCTTCCGCTTTAGTTGCTTGTAAAATGCGGCGCAATCGACCGAGCAACACATTCGGATTAATAGGTTTGGTAATATAGTCAGTTGCGTCGACTTCAAACGCTAAATTAACGGAGGCGGCATCATCTAGGCCAGTCACCATGAGCACAGGCGTGTGTACCCCATTGGGAAACTGTTTTAGCTTTGAGCAACAGGTAAACCCATCCATCTCAGGCATTTGGGCATCCATCAACACAATATCTGGATGATATTCTTGGTAAGCCTCTAAACACTGTTGTCCATTGCCAGCTTCAATAACCTGATACTGCGCGGCCTCTAGCTGCGCGCGCAGTAAGGTCCGCATGAACAAATCATCATCTACAATCAAAACCTTTGGAAGCTGTTCGGAAAGTGGCTCTTGAGTTAAAGAATGGGTCATTAGCATTTGCTTCTCAAGCATATGGATGAGATAACGTTGGCGACTGAATAGTTCCGTGACCAGTCTCAAGGTTGAGTGCAATTCACTTAGCTTAAGTTCGCTCTAAGCCCTGACACAAGTGCTTTAGAGCTGTAACCGCCTCGTGAAACAAGACTCTTCAAAAGACGGTGTGCCTTTAAGCTAGAAGATTTTTTGCTAAACATTGGGCTGTGTCATCAATCCCAATGAATGTAGTTGTTCCATCAAGGTCTGCAATCCTTTTTAGGACTGTAGATTTTTAGAACTATAGGTCACCGTCAGTCGCTTAGATATCGTAGGATGACTAAAGTTTTAGACATGAGCATTCATAATGCTTGCTAACTCGCCTTAAATAATTGTCTCCCTACTCACTTAGAGTGCCCACAACAAAGGCCATATTCCTAGCGATTGGCAGGATACTTGTGCAGTTAATAGATTAGCTTTAGCTTCTTAAATCAAGGCAGCCGCCACCTGTTTTGCACTGTGAGCAGCATCGGCACTGCCCTGCATCATGGCGACCACAATGGCCCCTTCGATCACAACTAATAATTGTTGGGTGAGCACCTCTGGATCTGGCAGGTCCGCCTCCTTTACCAATTCAAGAACGTAAGCTGTGATCGCCTGCTGATGACCAACGGCAACCTGATACCCCGGATGCTCAGGGTCCACCAGTTCTACTGTGGAGTTAATAAAGGCGCAGCCGCGAAAATCAGGCTGCTCGAACCATTGTGCTAGTACATCAAATATCGCTAGCAAACGATCGCGGGGCGTTTCAGCCAGTGACGCTACCGTTTCTCGAAACCAGCCTCGCCAGCTTTCATCCCGCTGTTGTAACCAAGCCGTAATCAGCGCATCTTTGGATTTGAAGTGGTTGTATAGCGACATTTTCGCCACGCCCGACTCGGCAATAATGCGGTCAATACCCACATTTTGCGTACCTTCTTGGTAAAACAAATCGGAGGCCGCTGCCAGAATGCGATCGCGAGCTGAAGGACGAGGTGATTTCTTAGAAGCCATATCGACAGTATACAGACAAGTCTATATATTAAGTCGCTGCTGAACGAACCATCAAGCGATGAAATGAACGTAGGCTTGAATTCCCTTGATTGATCGAGCCTACAGTCGTTCTTTCATCTGAGAAAGTGACGACTTCCCCAAAAATTTGAAAGGCATCTGTTGACAATATACAGACCTGTCTACATAATATTTATAGACAGACCATTCTATCTACTTTGTGGGAGATGCTTCGTGATAGACCTTTACACCTACACCACCCCGAATGGCCGCAAGCCAGCCATTTTATTAGAAGAGCTGAAATTGCCTTACCGTATTCACCGCATCGACATTGGCAAAGGGGATCAGTTCTCTCCAGAGTTCGTCGTCATTAACCCCAACAGCAAAATTCCTGCCATGATCAATCGCGAGGCGGGTATCACGGTCTTTGAGTCGGGTGCGATTTTGATGTATTTGGCAGAAAAAACAGGCAAGTTTTTGCCCAAGGATCCCGCAAATCGAGCCAAGGTCATTGAGTGGTTAATGTTTCAAATGGCCAGTGTCGGTCCCATGTTTGGGCAGTTAGGGCACTTTCGTAATTCAGCATCTGAAAGCCTACCCTACGCGATTTCCCGTTATCAAAAAGAGGCCCTACGCCTTTTGAAAGTTCTCGATGGGCAATTAGCACTTACCCCCTTTGTTGCGGGTGAGTATTCTATTGCTGACATGGCAACCTATCCGTGGGTGATCGCTGCCGAAACTCCCTACCTAGGCCTTTCACTTAAAGACTTTCCCAACGTTCAACGCTGGATGGACAATTTAGGGAGCCGCCAGGCCGTGCAAACGGGTATGGCCATTCTCTCGCCTCAATTTGCGAGTAACGTCGGCACCCTCGCTGCCTGAGACACTCATAACCCTCTGTATCGCGCCCCTCTGTATTACTGATGCTCTCTCGCCTCAAGCAAGAGTTTCAATTATTAACCAATTACTAAAGGGCGTGTTTGCAAACTTGTCAAAAGCCTTGATTTCTCGTTCCAAAAATCAATAATCCTCACGAAAAATCAGTACTTTGAAGTACTTTGCAAACACGCCCTAATAGGAAATATCACCATGGCAATTACCCAAGGTTCTCATCACATCGGCCTGACTGTTCCAGATTTGGGCTCAGCGCGAGATTTTTTCGTTAATGTTCTGGAATTTAAGCAGGTTGGCGAAATTCCTGACTATCCAGCCTTTTTTGTCTCCGATGGCACCCTTATGCTTACTTTGTGGCAAGCCACGGATCCTGCAGCGGCAACGCCGTTTGACCGTAAAAACAACATTGGGCTACACCATTTTGCTCTCAAGGTAGATGGGCTCGATACGCTCAATGCAATGCATGACACATTGACTAATACGGCAGGTGTGGAAATTGAATTTGCCCCTGAACCTCTCGGCAGTGGCCCCACCCAACACATGATGTTCTACATTCCAGGTGGGATTCGCATGGAGTTGATTGCGCCTGCGTCTTAAAAAAGACTTGGGCAGTAGTCTCCTCCCATTAATTGCTAAAAACCGTTCTGGTGACATCTATGAATTCAGGTTGGTCCAAAGCAGCCTCTCCTTTTCATTCAGGCGAACAAGAAGTGCAAACTCGAATGGGTGTGCGCGATAAAATCGAAGCAATTGGACGGCGGGTAGTCCGTGATTATCTCCCCGAACAACATCGAGATTTTTATGCGCTCTTGCCCTTTTTGCTCGTCGGCGTGGTGGATGAGCAAGGTCGCCCTTGGGCGTCACTGTTAACAGGGCCACCTGGATTTATCACCTCTCCCGATGCCCGCTATTTACGCATAGAAACGCAGCCGCTGTTTGGCTCGCCCTTTGCTGATCAGTTGCAGGTGGGTGCCGATATTGGCATTCTGGGCATTTTGCCGGAGAACCGTCGCCGTAACCGTTTGGCAGGGCAAATTGTTGCGGTAGATGATACCGGGATGACGATTGCGATCGCCCAAACCTTTGGCAATTGCCCCCAATACATCCAAACCCGTGAAATGGAGGTGCTGCCGGGGATTACGAACCCTCAGCAAGAAAAGGATATTGAGAGCGGCGATCGCTTAGATGACAAAGCTAAGTCCTTGATTGAACTCTCTGATACGTTCTTTATTGCGACTGCCTATAGTGATAATCAGGCCCGTACCGGTAAAGACAATCCCGCCTTTGGGGCCGATGTTTCTCACCGGGGCGGCAAACCTGGCTTTGTTCGTATTGAAGATGACCAAACTCTCATTTTTCCGGATTTTACGGGGAATTTTATCTTCAATACTCTGGGAAATATTCTCATGAATCCTAAAGCAGGACTGTTGTTCATCGACTTTGAGTCCCGAGACCTGCTCTACTTAGCAGGGCACGTCGAGATTATCTGGGAAGGCGATGAGGTCAAAAACTTTTTAGCGGCAGAGCGATTCATGCGTTTTCATGTGAAAGCATGGCGACGGATTTCAGAGAGTCTTCCCATAAAGTTTCAATTTGGAGAATACTCTCCTATCCTGAAAAACACTGGTAGTTGGGAATGAGGTCGGTGATGGAGATCACAACCTTAAGGCTTTACGGTATGCCAATGGAACGAATCAGGCTACCCTAGCTCATAATCAGTTATGAAAGGCGTGGGATGAGCATCAGTGACATTATTATCATTGTGATTGAAGTCGGTCTATTAGCGGCCATCTTTGGTGTCATTTATAGCCTGGTTAGGCTTTGCCTTAAGACCTTTATCCCCACCCAATTTCATCGTGAAAACGGTAGAATCCCTCGCTACCTTCGTCAATTTGGTTTGTTTTTGCTGTTGCTTTTTGCCCTTGCCTGCTTGGGACTGGTGGCGACCAATGGCTATATCGCCTATAACGAGGGGAGTCTTTTAACGACTCAGTTAAGTCTGCTGAGTTCAATTCCTCGCCGCTTTTGGGAGATCCGGGCGATCGCACTAGCCCAATGCCTCATGCTAGCCTTATTGGTCAAGATTGTGCTGCGAACGTTTGTTCACGGCGCTATTCGTAACCTGGGTACGTTCTTTAAAAACGTGGACAGCCTCCAGGCGAATGATGAGAGCATTAATCGGCTATTTCAGCTGTTGGACCGCGTGATTTCTACCGGGTTGTGGTTGGGGACTGCGATCACCTGCTTATGGCTGCTGAAATTTCCTGATAAAACAGTGTCATTTGGCATTTGGTTTTTGGGGATTTATTGCGTGATCGCAATAGGTCTGCTGCTCGTTCAGGTCTTGCCGACGGTAATCGATACTTTGGATGCTTTGAGCGTGCGTGTTTCGGCCACGGACAGTCCTCTGCGGTTTTACCAACGGTTTCGGTATTTGATTCCCGCGTTAAAGCAGTGCCTGGAGCTGACTATTTATGTGGGGGTAGCCAGTGTTGTTTTTCATTATTCGACGCCGCTGGCATGGATTTCGCCCCATGTGAATAAAATCATGGGACTGATCGCGGTCTACTTTTGTGTGCGATTGGCCACTGAAGTTGTGAATGTGACGGTGGATGAATTCGTACAGCGACACCAGAGCCTTACTGCAGCTCAACAGCAGCGGCGACTGACGATTACCCCGCTGCTCAAGGACTGTCTTAAATATCTGGTTTACTTTGGGGCGATTGTTGCAGTTTTAAGCATTTTAAAGATAGATCCGACGCCGATTTTAGCAGGTGCAGGTATCGTGGGCCTTGCCGTTGGCTTTGGGGCACAGAATTTTGTTGAGGATATTGTTTCTGGATTTTTGATTTTATTTGAAAATTACTACCTGGTGGGAGACTATATTGCGGCTGGCCGTCTAGAGGAGAGGCCAGTGGAAGGGGTGGTCGAAGCGATTGAGCTACGGACGACTAAGCTGCGCCATCCGGATGGTCAGGTGCAGATTGTTAGAAATGGTGAGATCGGTTCAGTGGTGAACTACTCGAAGCAATACATTTATGCCACAGTGGATATTCCCTTTGCCGATGAGACCAATCTGGAGTTGGTGTATCCCATTATTGATGAGGTGGGGCAGCGGCTAAAGCAGGACAATGCAGAGATGGTGATTGAAGCCACTCAGGTGGAAGGGTTAGAAAATCTCGGCAAAAGTCTGATTTTGGTGCGTACGATCACAAAGGTAAAACCGGGGCAGCACCTCCATATTCAAAGGGTGTTACGAAAATTGTTGAAAGATGCCTTTGACCAGGCCAATATTGAGCTGACGGACTATGAGCCGAAGCCAACGTCAGATGTAAGGGCTCAATTTTAACAAATGGGAGAAATTTGTTGTCTGATGCTGAATAGACTTTATCGGAAATAGTGGCAGCCCTTTCATAACAAGGGTTTCAGAGATCGGTCTGAAATCAGATGAAATGCATGCTGCGTAAGGGGTTGAGGGTATTTTTGCCCTCTTATTTCTGATCAAGTCTAATAAATAAAGCTGGATAAATCTCACAACAATAGGACTTACGCAGGCGAGAACTGAATGCTTGGACTTCTGAGTTGTTGAACTAGGTAGTCATCAAGGAGTTCTCGCTTGAGCCGATAGACCGTCTTTCCCGTCTGAGCAGCCAACACTTTGAGTCTCACCCACACTAACAACGCGCAGCCAATATGGTTGCGCTGTATCCTCGCTAAACGACACTGACAACTCTCCCATCCTGTCAACTGCTTTCCCTCGCGGTGCAACTGCTCGATTCGCCAGCGATGGCTACACGCTTCTTGTGTGGCCGAGGTTGACTCCTGAGCCATATCGTTAGTCACGATATAGTCCGTGCGGCGGGTAGACGCCACAACCCGGAACAGTTTTACTTTGTGGTCCTTGGGAAAGCTCCTGAGCTTAATGACTTTGCCCGTTTCCGCCTCTATTGCATTCCAATTCAAACTATCGACTCGCTGGTAAGGTTGTTGACCACCTGAATCATCTACCTTACGGTTTGTCTTCAACGGACAGTAGTACGCTTTGTTCAATGACTCGATGAGCAACAACAATTGCTTGGCGGCGTACCAGCTATCCATCAGCACCGCATGGAACGGCAACTGCTTATGATGCATAATGTTCAGCAACATCTCGCGGACGTGGTCGAGCTTGCTTTTGCCATCGCCGTCTGGGTCGTATATCCGATAGTCGATAATCCAGAATTGGTCTGTGTTGGGATTGACGTAGACGCAGGTGACCACGCCGATGCCTTTGATGACTCGCTTCGCATTGCCGCTGTATTGGCGGCGGACTAAGTCGATGGCAAACGAATGGCGCTTGTCGAGGACTGTGTCATCGAACAAGACATAGCCGTAGGCGTCGGCATCGACCTCAGCGGCAACATTTTCCCAGACTAGGCGTGGGCTGATGCGCTCTCGCTTCAAGTAGCGATTTATCTGGTCATGGCTCCAGGTATCGCTATGCTCAGCAAAGTGAGTCAACGTATAGTTGACCTGAGAAACCAGCAGATATTGGCAGTAATCAACACGTCTAAAACGATTGCTCATACCCTGATCTTACCGAATACAAGTTCAATGCGTTTCAGACTGCTGCGTAAGTCCTAAACAAGTGATATCGGGTTAGGATACACACCATGATTCCTCGTTGAGTTCAGCAAGAAGCTTATCTAGGTGATTGTTGGCATCTTTGACAGGAGTTCCAGTGAAAGCTGGAAGCAAGCCCGCCTGTGAGTCTTCGAGGATAGCCCTAAAGCAGTAGGGATAAAATAAGATAATGATACTATTCTGAATGAGCTATGGTAACCCGACTAACGATATGTCCTGCTTGTAGCTCGAAACAGGTAATCAAGAACGATAAACTCACAATGGAAACAAAACTACAGGGGTAAAGACTGTGGACGTCTTTGGGTCCGCGTTACCTAGCGCTGGGAACCGGTGTGAGGGTGCACTGCAATTAGACCGGGTACTAACAAGAAGGCTATCGGTTTCAATGCGCGGATGTAGCTTGGTGTTGAATCCCCCCTGTGAACAGTCTAATACCTACTGGTCCGCTGTTCCCCTTTTGTATCTGATGCATGCTGGTGGGTACGAACAACCGTACTATCGCCGTGATGGGTTTGTTCCCTCAGTAAATCTCACCGTTAGCCTCGGTGATTTACTAGAGGGCATGGAGTACCTGATCCCAAGTGTCTTCTTTGCACCAGCGATAAAAAGACTGGCCACCGCTCCCTATTTGCTATAACGAGCCAATAAGTCTTGCCTAAGCATACCCCTGCGTTTGACTCATAGAAGGCCATTGCCCGTCGGGAGATTGGGCAATTTGGTTTCCCTGTTTAGTTCTTTTGTGGGGAGCAGGGCCACTAGCCGCTGCCAATGGTCGTTACTGAAGTCGCCACTAGATATCATTCTTTAGAGGCTGACATCCTAGTCAGTTTTAGGGCGTGTTTTCGTGGGGAGAAAACACGCCCTAATGAGGCTAAAACTTGATTCGTTGTGCTTGAACCCTGCTGCAAAAAATGGTCAACAAAAGTATATTTTTTAATTTGCTGTAACAACTGCAATAAAAGAGAGTATTACCTGATAAATTTGGGTAAATAATATGGATTTGAGTAATTGCGTAATGATATTTGTCATTTGATATTTGTCATTATTTATTGAAAATAGACCCAAGGACTAAATAACGTGTGAATACATGAAAATATATGTTCATTTTAATCTTTCATAGTGTCAAACCAATTATCTACTTGCTATTAGGCGTAACACTTTATAATTATTTTGAACAGTGGTGTGAGCGCTATAACAAACCAGGTATAGAATCGGTCAATCCTGTTTTATCTCTGATCATGGTGGTTTGGGGATCTGGCGGGTTCTTTTTTCTACGTTTTCTCTCTCTATTGCTACCAAACTGGTTAAATCCTTTATTACAAGTACTCTTTACAGCTGTACCTGATTTGGGTTTGATTTTTGCCAAATGGATGCAATATAGCTGGTTATCTCATCCTTCCTGGCTTTGGAAGTCAATACTTTTGCCAACAGTCTTGCTAGTTATTAGTTTACTAGTTCCGAAACCAAGAAATCACTTAATGCCGAAAGGTCGGCGGTATTCAAAATATCTGTTCGATCTTTCTCTGGGTTTATACGTTGGAGTGTCGGCACATTTAATAGCTGATCTATTGCTATTTTGGATACCTGGAGGAGACAATTAC
>JBCDAG010000118.1:0-18134 GCA_039186165.1 Cyanobacteria bacterium P01_F01_bin.53 | reverse complement strand
TTGAAATTGTTTGGCGATTCATGAAATATGAATGGATTGAGATTAAGGCATACCAGAGTTGGGAAAGCCTCAAAGCGTATGTTGAAGAAATGCTCGTAGGCTATGGAGAAAAATTTGTAATTAATTTTGCATGACTACTTAAGGGAATATCGAGTGCGATCACCGTAATGTTATCTCGACCGCCCTGGGATTTTGCCGCCTCTATTAAGGCACCCACAGCGCCCTCACAGGTATCAGCAGCCTGAAGGTAATGAATAATCGCATCGTCGGAGAGATCCTCCGTCAGCCCATCGCTACAGAGCAAAAGTCGATCACCCGGCTCCGTCTCAAACGGCTGAATTTCAATGTTTAAAAGGTCCTCACGCCCCACACACTGAGAGAGAACATGCCGCCACGGATGCTGGTGCAGCTGCTCTGGCGTCAACTCTCCAGCCTGCATAGCTTGAGCAACCCAAGTGTGGTCCTGCGTAATCTGCAAAAAGCCACTCTCTCGCAAACGGTACAAGCGAGAGTCACCGACATGGGCACACCAAAACTGCTCGTCGCGAATCATCACAACCACCACCGTTGTCCCCATATCGGCGCGCTCAGGGTGCTGACGCTGATCGGCCAACACCGCAGCATTTGCACTCAGAATGGCTTTCTCTAGGAGGTCTGGAGAGGTGCGATCACTGTGCTGATGGGTCTCTAAATACGAACAAATAGCATCCGTTGCCAAACGGCTGGCTTCCTTACCACCCACATGCCCGCCCATACCATCCGCCACAATAAATACATCGCCAGCAGGCGATAAGTAGTAGCTATCTTGATTCGTAGAACGGTGAAGCCCAACGTCACTGAGACCAGCAAACGTCAAGTCCTTAAGTGAATTGCCCATAGATTAAGAAAAAGGCCGAGGTATTAACGCAAACCTCGCGCCGACCCAAAAGACAGCGAAGCTAGACAGCAGCCCAAGAACTACGGTAGCCTATCAGACTTAGCCACCCGCCTGAGCAAACGAATTAAAGCAATACCTGTGATAGCTGCTAACAAAGCCATAACAAGAGCAGGCCATATTGATAGCGCATTGGGAAACACAGCTAGCAGCGTAGCCGACACCGTAAACGCACCCACCAACAGGGCATAGCTATTTGCCAAGGACAAATCACTGTTACGGCGCATAATTCGATCACTTTCAATAGACCGCACCCGCACCCGAATATCACCGCGGTCCAAACGCTCTAGCGTATCTTCAATTCGTCGAGGCAGCCCCAGGGCAGAGGTGCCCACCTGCGCTGCTTGCCGACTAATCTCACCCAAAAGGCCATTGGGCTCACCAGGACTACCGTTCGTCATAAGCTCCGTTGCATAAGGTTTAGCTGCTTCCATAAAGTTAAACTCTGGATCGAGGCCTTTACCGACACCCTCAAGTGTCGAAAAAGCACGCATCACAAAGGTAAACGTCGCCGGGAAGCGAAAGGGTTGATCATAGGCCACGGCATAGAGGTCGTCGCTGATGGCAGCCACGGACTGCTCCTCAAACGGCTTGTCCATGAGGTTGTCCAAAATATACTGAATGGAGCGTCGAACCGGTCCCATATCGTCAATTTCAGCCAAAGCCCCTAACTCAACCAGCGCGGCCATGACCAGTCCCGCATCCCGTTGAGCGATACCCACAAAAGTATCCATCAAGCGAGCACGCGTCACCTGCTGCACCTGGCCCATCATGCCAAAATCATAAAAAATTAACGAGCCATCAGCTGGACTAACCGCAATATTACCGGGGTGGGGATCCGCGTGGAAAAAGCCATCAGTCAGCAACTGACGAAGGTAAGACTCTGCCCCCAGACGAGCCAAGCGCTTACGATCCAGCCCGGCTGATTCTAACGCCTCATAATGGCTAATTTTGATCCCCGGCATGTACTCCATGGTCAGCACACGCGGCGTCGTATAGCGCCAGTAAATTCGAGGCACCTTTACCCAGTCAACGCTCCGGAAGTTCCGACGAAACTTATCACCATTTCGGCCTTCGTGGAGAAAATCAATCTCAAGCCACAGTAGGCGGCAGCACTCTTCATAAATGCCCATCCAATCGCGGCCTTTACCCCATTCAGGATGATTCTGGAAGTACCGAGCAATGCCCTCCAGAATAGATAAATCAATAGAAAAGAGCTTCGAGAGTCCTGGCCGCTGAATTTTGACAACGACCTCTTCACCTGAGTGCAGCTGAGCGCAATGAACTTGCCCCAAACTCGCTGCGGCAATCGGAACAGGGTCAAAACTGTCATAAAGCTCCGTCAGAGACCGGTCAAAATCGCCCTCAATAATTGTTTTGACCTGCTCGTAGCTAAATGCGGGAACCCGGTCCTGAAGCTTAGACAGCTCATTGACATATTCGATCGGGAAAAGATCAGCTCGGGTGGAAAAAAGCTGACCGATTTTAATAAAGGTCGGCCCCAGACTTAGGCAAGTCTCCCGAATCCAGACGGCCATGTCTTCTCGGCGCTTCGTCTGCTTTTCAGGCGTTATCGAGCCGCCATAGCTCCAAGCCTTGCCATACAGCCAGCGCTTTGAGAGTAGCTGAAGAACAAAAGACCAAATATCAATGAATCGCTGAGGCCTAGAATAGCGGCCTCGGTTCCAACGATAATCACCGTCACTGTAAGAACTACCGCTGTAAGTAGTAAATCCTTCAGCAGGTATCCCGGCGCTAGCACCAGGGATGGCATCCGACACATGGGGGATAGGCGCAGAGACACCATTCATAGCAGCCTGCTCTACGTGAGGGGCCACTCCACGCAAGGCTCCACCCTCAGCATTTGAAACGGAAGCATGCTTTAAAGCTACGGATGAATTAGGTGCAGAAGCACCGTTTTCGACAGAAGCCCCATTTTCAACAGCGGAGGCGCCGCTATGGGTAGCCTTGGCAGAAGAGATACCACGACCAGCACCGCCCCACACAGCGTCAGCTGATGCCGATGGAGCAGAACCATTTCGCACAGCACCATTGACAGTTACACCATTGGCAGTCGCACCATTTTGCAGTGATTGTGGACGTGTCTCAGCTTCACTGGTCGGCACGGAAGCCGCCAACTTATCTGGCGAAGGAACGGATTCACTTTCTCTAGAAACAGCAGACACTCAGACTTCCTATGGCTAAAAAAAGATTGATAAAATTTCCTAAATGAGATTCCCTTTTGTGAAAAGAAGCTGAATTAAGTTCGGCTCGCAGGCTTTGGAAACAGCTAGGGATGTGAAGAAGAGGTAGAGGGATTGCAAGAGTTACGCTTCAATCGGCAAAGTACTCTCGCAATCCCACGACCTAATTCTTTTAGAAAGATTGGCGATACTGCTGCAAAGCCGCACGAGCTTGAGCAATCTCGGCTCTCAGGTTATCGATAGTAGCCTGTAAGTCTTCTGAGTTATCACTTGCTCCCGCCGAGGCCGCAGGGCCGCTGGAGGGGCTTGATTCGGTTACGCCAGCAGCAGTGCGCTCCTGCTCAGCTCGCGCCATCACCTCTTCGGTGAACTGCCGAAAGTTTTCACGTTGCTCAGCATCAAATTTGCCTAGCTGGCTCAGGCCATCGCTCATCAAATGCTCGGCTCTTTCACTCACGGCGGCAGCCAACGCCCGTCCGACAAAAAAAGCTTGCAGCATTGGATCACTCATAAAAATTTACGTACTTTAGTTGTAATTATAAACACTCTTTAGTCGTTCTAGCAGATTTACTGCTCTCAAGAAATAACCTTATGTCACTACCAGGACTCTTCCATGGGGGCTCGGCAACATTGACTCCAACGATAAAAGTACATATGGCATCACTCACCAGTCATCAGACGGCAGCTCAGTAGCCGGTCATTCAGTAACCGGTAGTTCAGCAGGAGAGTCCTCGTAATACTCCTCTTCGTACCCGTAATAGTCCTCTTCGGCATACTCCTCCTGATATACATCGTCGGTGTAGTCATCCTCAGCAGGAACCTCATTACCAATCGGATCGCTTAAGTTGGGATAGCTATCGTCCAGAACCACGGGCTCTTCAGCAGGGAAATCATCTGCCCAATACTCATTATCGTTCAGTTCTTGAGCAGGATAGGGCTCATCGGGAAACGCTTCGTCAGTCTCAAAAAATTCGGCCGGCGCAGTGTCCACTGAATCGGTCGGATTATCCCAGCTATCAGTTACAGCATCATCCGTTTCATCAAACCAGGCATCTTCAGCCTCAGAGCTCGGTTCAAACGTAGGGATAGGAGCCGTTTCCGATACTTGGGGTCGTGCACTTTCTGGGCCATCACTGCCTTGATATGTGCTAGTTCCACCTGGCAAGTAATGGGAATCAGCGGTTGCTTGAGGCAGTTCAGGGGTCCAACTGGAAAGCGCAGGAAAAGTTTGCAGCGGACTCAAGAAACGAGCGTTCGGAGAATTCGAGAGGGAAAAGCGGATAATGACACCGCTAAACAGACCAATGAGTCCTGCCATACCTGCGGTAATAATCAGCGCCTGGGACAAACTCACAGGTTCAGTCTCTGAGCGTTGTGGAGGGATACTGGACGACGACGATACAGGCTGACTTTTACCAGAACCAAAAGGCGATATAGACATAGAAGCAAATCGTTAGTTCGGCAGACTCTCACCCAAAGGAGAGATTAAACAAGGGTCGAAAAGATCAATCCCAATGCGACAGACTCCCGTTTTACCAGGCGTCATGACTATATTCCCAAAAACCGATTTCCAAAAACCGAACGTTTCTCATTGCCCATTAACGACACAAAAGATGTGGCTGCTGCAAGAGGCTTTTAAGTCGCCATTGGATAAGTCACTATTGGAAATTACACAGGGTAGTTAGCCAACACGTAAGTCTCTGCAGCTTGGACCGTGGTTAGCTCGCCATCTAAGGTAGCGTAATGCACAGCCGTTAGGATATTGCGGAATTGAGGGCCTGGCTTGTAGCCAAGCCGCTTTAGGGTACCACCGTTAATGAGAGGCGGCATCCGAGAAAGCCGAACTATATATTGCCAAATCTGACGGGCAAGTGTGTAGGGGTGGCGAGCACATATCAAGAGCAATTCTGACAGCGAATGCCCATGGAGCACGTCGTAAATCTGACTGGGCTTAGTCGCCCGAGGCAGAGATTGAAAAAGGTCAGACTCTTGCTGATGAAGGTTTGTAAGCCTCCCCACACTTTGAGCACTCAAGTCAAGATTGCTGGCAACTGGCCCCCTCAACCTGGGTTCTAACTGGGCAAGAATCAGCTCTAACAGCATTAGCCAGCGAGGCTCAGCTACATCAAACTTATTCAACCACCGCTCCATACGCCGAAGCTGACACCACAGTTCAGACGTCATCGATAGAGACGCGTGAACACAGCGCCAAGCCTCCAAATCATCTAGAGTCTCCAGCGCTGCGGCCCAATGCTCGGCACTAAGGATATACTGCAGTTCTGCCTTTAGGCGGCTCTGCAACGCGGGTGTTTTATCTACGCTGGCATGCATGCGCTCATACACGCCGCTGCTAATAGCATGGCGAATGAAGCGATCACTTTGAGCATCAATCGAAAATCCCAACCGCGTCGCAAACTTTACCGCTCGAAAAATACGCGTGGGATCCTCAATAAAGCTATTGGCATGGAGCACGCGAACGTAACGGTGCTGCAAGTCAGCCCATCCCCCAAAGAAATCTAATAACTGCCCTGGGGTAGGACCGTTTAGCCGTAAAGCCATGGCATTGATCGTGAAGTCCCGGCGATAGAGATCCTGCCGAATAGTACTGGCTTCAACTTCAGGGTTAGCCGCAGGGTAAGGGTAAAACTCAGTACGAGCGGTCGCAATATCGATCAGCAAGGGCACATCTCCATGCCAAGTATTGGACCCTAAAGCGTCATCAGGGTCGGCCACATTCTCGACAGCAGCATGCCAAACCAAAGAAGCCGTTTGAAACTGACCGTGAACCTGCACCGTCACTTGCGGATAGCTCACTTGGAGAGCTTCAGCAAGGGCCACACCGGCCCCTTCACCGGCACCATCTACAACCAAATCAATATCAGTCAGCGGATAGGTCTCACCCGCCATGCCCAGCAGTAAATCACGCACCGCACCCCCTACCACATATAGCGCCCAACCCCGCTGATCAGCAGCTTCAGCAATCAGCATAAGTGCAGGCAAAATCGCTGAAATGCGACTTTCTAGCTGTTGGTATAGTGTGGTCGCATTGGGCAGACCTGAGGCAAAAAGATTCGCAGCCTCAGGACTTTGGCCCTGAAGCAATAAATTATTAGGCGCTGAAGGCTGAGGCAATGACTGCTGGAGTTGATGCAATTGTCGCAGCAAATCGGTTCGAGTGACAATGCCAATTAAGCTCCCGCCATTCAACACTGGGAGACGACCGATGTCGTAAGTCGTCATTAACGATTGAATTTCCGTCACTGGGGTATCGGGTTCAATACTTTTGATATCGACACTCATACAGCCTGTAACAGGGCTGTGTCCCAAACCATGTCGCAAGGCGATATCGATATCACGGCGACAAATCATCCCTACCAAGCGACCTTCAGGGTTCACAACACACACGCCTACGTGACCGTAACGCAATAGCGTTCGATGCGCCTCATCAACGGTTGTGGTCGGCAGGATAGTCCGCACTGGCGATGACATGAGAAATCGCGCTGTGTTTTGATGCGGGATTTGAGATCGCACCTCCTCCAAAGTTTTTGAAAACACCTGCTGAAAGCTACCAACCGACTCTTTTTGGAGCACAGCCGAAGCCGCCTGGGCATGGCCACCACCGCCTAAGGCCTCAAAAATAGGCCGCAGATTTACCGATGCATGGGGCAACAAAGGATTTGTGCACGATCGCCCAATCATCACAGCCCGCTCTGAGCGATATACCGAACAAAGCAACAGCGTATCGAGCCCTAATAAGGTCATTAATCGCTCCGTCAACCCGGAGAGACCTGGCACAAACACGGGCGTTTCTAACTGCACCCACCCCAGCTGATGACCTCGAACCCGGCTCACCTCAATCGTCTCCAGCGCAATCCCCAGAAGATCTTGCAGCTGGGGGGATAGGCCTGGCTCTTTGTTTTCAGCAATCACCTGTTGATTAGCCCCTTGGGACATCAACCAGGCCAAGGCGAAGGCATCACGGTCAGTGGACTGCTCAAACGTTAGAGATCCCGTATCACTGTGAATACCCAATGCCATCACCGTGGCCTCGAAGGGTGTAGGGATTAAGGCATGCTGCTGGAGGCATTCCACCAATAACGTCGTCGCCGCACCGACTGATTCAATCCGGGATTCAGCCATGGGAAAATCCGCAGCAGGCAGGGTCTTCTCGGCAGCATCTTCATCGACAATGTGATGATCATATATATAGATAGGCAAGCCGTTCTTTTCAGCTTGCTGCAACCAATCACTTACTGGAGAGAAGCGATCGCGTCCGCTAGCATCGACCAAAGTGAGCGATCGCACCGTTTCAAAGTCCACAGCCCGACGGTCTATCAGAGGATATTCGTCGCGCCACAACGCCAAAAAGTTCTGCACCGTCGGATGAGCACCGCCCGTCAGGACTATCCGACTCCCTGGGCGTAGGCAAGCGGCCCCCACAGCAGCCCCCAACGTATCAAAATCAGCCGTAGTATGACACAACACTAAATCCATAGGGCCATAGTAAAGGCTTCGGAGCGCAGCCGATAGGCAACAGGTATTAACCAGCCAATTCAGCCGACTAAAATTTAGCCAACCATGAGTAACAGGCACTGACAGAAAGAAGCCGTGAAGCAACAGACACTGACAGAAAAAGCCGTGATCACGCGCTCGCTGACTTTTCAGCATGAGCCCGAGACAAAAACTCTTTTGGCAAGGGCACTGATCTTTGATAGCTTACTTATATAGGATCTCCGCAATCAATTCTAATTTGTCGGCCCGTACAGAAAGTACCACCCGTCAAACTAGGGGCATCTGTGGACCCAACTTAGATTAAATAGTGTTTTGAGAGTACGAAGATCATGTCTGTTATTTTCCAGCTACTCCTGTTTGTTTTAGTGCTCTGGTCTTTTGTCATGATCATAGGCGTTCCGGTCGCCTACGCTTCACCCACCAACTGGGACCAGTCCAAGCGTCTAATTTATCTAGGCTCTATCATCTGGGGTGTGTTGGTTGTTGTCGTTGGTAGTTTGAACTATCTTGTTGTTTAATCACATCTTCATCAATGGTGCCTGTCCCCTCTGATAGGACCTAATACCCAATAAGTGACCGACAAAACGTTTCCATCAAAAACGTTTCCATCAAAAGAGTAGCCATTTCATGATTGGCTACTCTTTTTCACCACAGCAGTGTGTATCAACAGTGCTGTACAGCAACCAGATTTTTGAGACCCTATGGCAGTTTTTGAAGGCAGCTTCAACCAGACCGGCTCCATGAAGTTCGCCTTCGTGATTGGCCGGTTCAATGACTTGGTGACTACGAAGCTCTTGGCAGGTGCGCAAGATTGCCTAAAACGGCATGGCATAGATATCGATCCCAACGGTAGCCAAGTTGATTATGCGTGGGTTCCAGGATGCTTTGAAGTACCCATGGTGGCTCGACAGCTGGCCCTCAGCGGTCGCTACAACGCCGTTATCTGCTTAGGCGCTGTGATTCGAGGACAAACCCCTCACTTCGATTATGTGGCTGGAGAAGTCGCGAAAGGCATTGCTGCGACTAGCCTACAAACAGGCGTTCCGCTTGTCTTTGGCGTACTCACGACCGATTCGATGCAGCAAGCGCTGGAGCGTGCAGGCATCAAAAGCAATCTGGGCTGGAGCTACGCCATGAGCGCGCTAGAAATGGCCAGCCTAATGCCCCAAGTCCTCAGTGGTAACGGAACAACAGCACACCAAATTTCGGGAGGGCAGGCGACTGCTTTACCCCTTGCAACGGATGGCAATGTATTGAATAATCAGTAGGCGAATGATTCGATCAAGGGCATAGCCCAAAATTGGAACACGCACAAATCATGGGCTTAAAGAGAGAAATCACACAAGTCAAGTAACAGATTTTTGTTGACAACTCCTCCTCAATTTGGGATATTAATAAAGATCTAAAAACACGCGGATGTAGCTCAGTGGTAGAGCGCGACCTTGCCAAGGTCGATGTCGAGAGTTCGAATCTCTTCATCCGCTTTCAGAATATCAAACGTGGAAGCCCCAAGTGAAATATTCACTTGGGGCTTCTAACGTCATGGAACAACTCAGATTTTGGCACCCATTGAAAATCTCAACGGTCCTTAAAACGACCCAACAAGAACTCGTTCAAGTGAAATCTTAAGTAGCCGGAGAGAGACCATTTCGCTCGAAGAAGTTGTGGGGCGATACCGAACCATTCGCATACCGCTATAAATGCGTTATCTTTTGCTGTATCGGCACCTGCTTTCAAGTAGGCGATAAGTGGGGGAACTGAAGACTGTGCATTTGAAAGAAAATCAGACCCTAGACTTTAACAAAACCTATCCTTGTCCGTCTTGTCGCCAAGGCTCTTTAATCCCGATTACGCTGACGGAGGCGTGGGGGTGCGATCACTGTAAGCAAATTTTTGAGCAGAGAGAAGAGCCTAATACCGTTGGGAAACTTGCAACCCCTTATCACCGTCAAAGAACCTGGCGATGGAATGGCCAACAGTGGGTCATGGGCAGTAAACTCGTAAGACCCAAGACAACTAACGCAGTATTGGTCGTTTTGCTCGGTGGCTTGCTATGGTTTGGAGTCACCCAGCTCACACTGCCAGGATTCCTAACCATAGGAATCATCTTTTTAATACTACTGATTTTGGTAGTAATGTTTTGGGTGGTGTTCCGGCGCTAGCTTAATGACCCTATCTTCCTTTGATCTTACAGCGGCCCTTACCTCGGTTCGGCAAGCAACCCATCAGCTAAGTTCAGCTGATAAATGCTCACGGGCTCTAGAGGCCATGGGTGAAGCTTTAGGTGAGCGCAAAGACGATATTTTAGAAGCCAATACCCTGGATCTTGAAATCAGTCGTGATATGGCTGTTCCAGAATTAGTGGTGGACTGGCTCAAACTGACACCAGAACGAGTACACACAGCAGCGTCAGTTTGCCATCGGCTAGCAGCTGTGGGCACGGCCTTTCCTTCACCGGATGGTGGCGATGGCGCAAGTGCTTATTACCGAACTCGGCCCTTGGGCATTGTTGGCCTGATTTATGAAGCGTTTCCTGACTTAGGCGCGATCGCATCAGCCCTCTGCATTCGCACCGGCAATGCCCTGATTTTAAAGGGGGCAGCGAAGCGAGCCGTACCAATCAAATCATCGCCAGCATTTTACAAGCCAGCTTAGAGGCTGTTGAACTGAGCCCCAACTTAATTTTTCCGATTAACTCCACAGAGGAAATCTCTCGGAAAGACCTAGCCAGATGCGCCAACATTGATTTGATTATTCCCCATGGTCGTCCTAGCCTGGTCGAGCAAATTGTACAGGTAGCAACCATTCCCATCATCCCTTCGAGAATGGGCAACTGCTATCTCTATTGGGACGCTAGCGGCAGCCTAGATAAAGTCCATCAAATGATTGTGGACAGTCATTCGTGCAGACCTGACGCCGTCAATCGCATTGAGAAAGTCCTACTACACGAATCCCATAGCGAAAATTCCATTACGCGCCTGTGGAATCGGCTCCAGGAAGAAGGCTTTGAAATTAGGGCCGATGGCGCAACAGCACAAAATTATAGCTTAGAGCCCACTGAAGAGAGCGATTGGGACAACGCCTACCTCACTAAGACCGTTGCCTTTCGCCAAGTCAGAGATAACAACGCAGCCACAAAATGGATAAATCAACATAGCAGCGGCCATGCAGACAGTATCGTCACGGCTGACTACACAGAAAGTCGGAAGTTTATGGCAAACTGTCGCAGCGCTTCACTCTATATCAATTCCTCACCACTGTTTGTGCGGAACGCCAAGCAAACCGGAGACATTGCCATTGGCGCATCCAACTATAAAGGCGCAGCAGGGGGCCTCATCGGTATGGCCGTCCTGCGAGAGCGCCAACGAATTTGTCATGGATGCTGACGAATTGCCTGACGAGTCATCTCAGGCTTATAAAACCAAAAGCACCTCTGCTTTAGAATTAGAAACAGAGGGGCTTTGTCGCAATGCTAAAACTAAGCTCAGAGAAACACAACTAGTGCAGGGGCTAAGCCTTAGGCTTAGCAAGCTTTACCTTATCCGCCAATCCAACAGATTGAAGCGTACGAATCACTATCCAAGTAAAATCAAATTCCCACCACTTTAGGCCGTGGCGAGCTGAGTACTGGTAAGCATGGTGATTGTTGTGCCAGCCCTCACCGAAAGTACAGAGGGCCACCCACCAGCAATTGGTGGAGAGATCACCCGACTCGTAGGTACGATAGCCGAACTTGTGCGTCGCACTGTTCACGAACCATGTGAAGTGATAGACCACTACCAAGCGAACAAAAATGCCCCAAACAACGAATGACCACCCGCCCAGGGTGTAGAGCAGCAAGCCAAGCGCTACCTGAAACAACAAATAGTAATCATTGACGAACAGATAAATCGGATCAGTGTTGATGTCCTTAGTGAACTTGATAATTTCAGCCTTAGCAGGGACCTTGTGCAATAGCCAACCCATGTGGCTCCACCAGAAACCACGTCGTGAGTTGTGGTGGTCAGGGTCCTGGTCTGAAAAAGCATGGTGATGACGGTGCAAACCAATCCATTCAATCGCACCACTCTGGCAAGACAGAGATCCACAAATAAGGAAGCAATACTCCAACCATTGGGGCACTCGAAAGCTCCGGTGGGAAATCAGGCGGTGCCAACCGAGGGTAATCCCTAGACACCCAGTGATGAAGTAGAGTAGGAAAGCTACACTGACGGCTCCCCAGCTGAAGTTTGAGGGCAGCAGCGCAAACAATGCGCCAGCGTGGATGGCCACCATGAAAATAATGATAGGCCAGGCAAGCGGACGGTCAGATTTTGCAATAGTCATTTAGAATCTCAGCGCAAAACGTTAAAGAATGAATGGGCTGCAAGCAGCAGAACCATTGGGCAAAACAGAGAATCAGAAAGGATGAGTGAACTCAAAAATATAGAACAATCCTCTCTCCAGACTTTTTACCAGATCGATACCCGGGTTAAAAAAAATCTATCCAAAGTTTTGGCAGCGTTCAGAGCACACCGGGTAGGGCCTCATCACTTTGCCAGCGTGTCAGGCTATGGACACGATGATCTCGGCAGAGACGTGCTGGATAAGGTGTTCGCCCAAATCGTAGAAGCCGAAGCCGCTGCGGTTAGGGTTCAGTTCGTCTCTGGCACTCACGCCATCGCATGTGCGCTTTTTGGCGTCCTTAGACCAGGGGATGAAATGCTGGCGATCGCAGGGGCACCCTACGACACCCTTGAAGAAGTCATCGGCACGCGGGGAAGCGGCCAAGGGTCTCTTAAAGAATTTGGCATTGACTATCGAGAGCTGGCGCTATTGCAAGACGGCGGTGTTGACTTTGATAGGCTAGCTTCTGCCATTACAGCAAAAACAAAGCTTGTCTTCATCCAAAGGTCATGCGGCTACAGCTGGCGATCAAGCCTTAGCACTCATAATATTAACAAAATTATACATTTAGTGAAACAACAAAACAAAAATACAATATGTTTTGTTGATAACTGTTACGGAGAGTTTACCGAAGAAAAAGAACCCACTGGCGTCGGTGTGGATCTGATGGCAGGCTCTCTTATTAAAAATCCTGGGGGCACGATTGCAACCACAGGCGGGTACGTAGCCGGACGAGCAGACCTAGTAGAAGCAGCGGCTTGCAGGCTAACAGCACCGGGCATTGGTAGCAGCGGCGGCGCGACTTTAGATCAGGGGCGATTGATGTTTCAAGGACTGTTTTTGGCCCCCCAAATGGTAGGCGAAGCCATGAAAGGTAACTACCTGATTGCCAAAACTTTTGAGGACTTGGGATATGAAGTCAATCCGCCAGTTTGTGCCTCTCAAAGAGAAGTGATTCAATCGGTCAAATTAGGTTCGAAAGAGAAACTTGTAGCCTTTTGTCAGGCCATCCAGCAACATTCACCGATTGAATCCTATGTCGCTCCGGTCCCCTCACCAATGCCGGGTTATGATTCTCAACTGGTCATGGCAGGTGGTTCCTTTATTGATGGTAGTACCTCAGAGCTCTCTGCTGACGGACCGTTACGCGAACCCTATGTGGTGTATTGCCAAGGGGGGACTCATTGGACCCATATGGCGATCGCCATCGAAGCCGCAGCAGCAGCTATCGGACCAGCCAGTTAGTCCAGCAGTCTCAAAGTCAACAAACTAAGCGAAACAACCTAAACAACGCATTAAAAAGGGGAGCTAATATAAGGATTTAGCTCCCCTCTCGGATATAAACATTTTTATTTATTTAGTTAAAATCAATTGAACACGATAAAGCTGTCACTAGAATTTTCGCTGTAACTAACCACTTCAAAACTAAGCAGCATCAACCGAAGGGGGCAAGGAAAAGTTAAGCGCCACATACTCAGGCCGGCAAGCAAAAATTGTTTGACCATTGACCCGCATTAAAGACACGCTTAGCGAACTTGCCTCCAGCACACGATAGTAATGTCCCTCATGGGACTGTAAGATCTCACCGGCTCTAATATTCATCTGATGCACACAGTAACGTTTAGGAGTTTTCCAGGAACTCCACTTATAGGTATACGGAGATCCCATCCCCTTGGATGTGACCTGCCTCACCTAGCCACCTCCGTGTAACATTTAATACCCAAACTATATATTTGCCTACCCAGCAACGTTTACAGCTCGCAACAAACCATTCAAGCCTCTCAGTAAGTAAATAAAAAGCGCTGAGAATAAGGCTTTTGACTTGGTATTATTGCTTAATAGCAATGAACGATATACGGGCATTTGCCAGTCTGTTTTTCGTGATGGGCTTTATCCAGACTTTACATATCCAGACTTTATTAAGTTTGCTCACTTAAATGATCACGGTTGCTCTGCCCAAAGGCTCATTGCTCAAAGAGAGTATTCAATTATTCAAATCTGTCGGCCTAGACTTTAGCGATTTTCTAGAGAGCGGCAATCGACAGCTCCAACTCATAGACAAAAGCGGACAGGCAAGAGGTCTAAAGGTAAGGGCTAAGGATGTCCCTGTATATGTGGAATATGGTCAGGCCCAGCTAGGCATCGTAGGATATGACGTCCTCAGGGAAAAACGACCTAAAGTTGCCCATCTTGCAGACTTAGGATTTGGGGGTTGTCGCCTGTCGGTCGCCGTCGCCGCAGACAGTGGCTACCAGTCAGCAATGGATTTGCCTCCGCACTGCCGTGTGGCCTCAACATCGGTCAATAGCACCCGCGAATATTTTCAATCTCTCGATTTGGCCGTGGAGATTGTGCACCTATCAGGCTCAGTAGAACTCGGCCCCATTACGGGCATGTCAGAGGCCATTGTGGATTTGGTCTCCACAGGGACAACCCTTAGACAAAATAATCTCATTGAGCTAGAAGTTCTTTATAACAGCACCGCGCGGCTCATTGCCCACCCACTCAGCTATCGAATTAACGACGACGGGCTCAGTGATGTGATTGACCGGTTGCGTACCGCTAGCCTCTCTGCGGTGACGGCTTAGCAGGTAACCGCTTAGCAGACGCCTAACCACAGACGCCTTGCACAAGTAACCCAGCATTCAATATACCGAATTCAAGGTCGCTAGGAAAACACGGCGAAAATATTAGGCAGAAGAAACGGTTAGAGTATACACCTACTCATTGGCCGGGTAAGCCATGTCTTTACGACTGGATTACTCGGCCAATGAGTCTTTGAATCTTTGTTTTGAGAGTTTGTAATGACCTCAGCTTCAGCGCCCAATCAGCCCAGCGGTGATCAACCTGCGATGAAGCGGGGCATGAAAAACGATTGGCGGCTCTTTTTGCGGCTATTGCCTTATATCAAAGGAAATCGCCGACAACTCATGTTGCCGTTGCTCTTACTGGTGCCTCTATCACTCGCACAGGCACTACAGCCGGTACTGATTGGCCAAGCCATTTCACTGATTAAGCAAGAGGACGCGGCTTGGGATATTTTTGAAACCATGAGCCTGCGGGCGGGGCTGAACTGGATTATTGGTGGGCTATTAATTGCGATCGCCATTCGCCTTGCCCTAGATGGCTGGCAAAGCTATCAGATTCAAAAAGTCGGCCAGCGCATCACCGCTTCTATCCGCAGTGATTTGTTTGAGCATGTCACCGACCTATCCATGGGCTTTTTTGATCGCACACCAGTGGGCAAGCTCATTACCCGCTTGACCAGCGATGTCAATGCTTTAGGTGATGTGTTTGCAACCGGTGCCATTGGCATCATCAGCGATCTGTTTTTGATTTTGGTGTTGATGGGCACGATGCTCCAGCAAGAATGGCGGCTGGGGCTGATGCTCATTGCCATGTTGCTACCGGTCACAGCATTAATCATTTACTTTCAGCAGCAGTACCGTAAGGCCAACTACAAAGCTCGGGAAGAGCTCTCTACACTCAATGCCGATTTGCAGGAAAACATCAGCGGCATCAACGTCGTGCAGTTATTTCGCCGCGAGCGGTTTAATTCGGAGCTGTTCCGCACGGTAAATACGCGCTATGTGTCCGCGCTCGATAAAACCATTTTTTATGATTCGGCAGTGTCTGCCACCTTGGAGTGGATTGCCTTGGTGGCGATCACAGGCGTCCTTGCCCTAGGCGGCACCTTAGTTACCGGCGGACTCTTGGAGCTTGGCACCCTCACCGCCTTTATTCTCTTCGCCCAAAAGCTTTTCGATCCATTGCGTCAATTCGCCGATAAGTTCACAGCCATTCAAGCAGGCCTGACCGCTGTAGAGCGTCTCAATGACTTGATGAGTGAACCGGTGACAATTCGCGATGCCAAAAACACGGTCGTCTTGCCCAGTGACACACTAGCAGGGAGTGACACGGTCGTTCCAGGCAAAATTCGTTTTAAGAACGTATCCTTCGGCTATAAAGCTGACGACTATGTTCTAAAGGATTTGGATTTCACGATTTGCCCAGGCGAAAAAGTTGCTCTCGTAGGTCCTACTGGTGCTGGCAAAAGTTCGATTATTCGACTGCTGTGCCGTCTCTACGAGGTGAGCAAAGGAGAAATTCTGCTAGATAACGTGGATGTTCGAGAGATTGCCCAGCAGGATTTGCGCGATCGCATGGCCATCATCCTCCAAGACGGTTTCTTATTCTCTGGTGACGTCCAGCGAAATATCACCCTCGGCGAAGACTATAGCTTTGAGCAAGTCCGCCGCGCCGCTGAACAAACCAACGTCGCCCAGTTCATTGAACAATTGCCCCAGGGTTACAACACCGCACTGCGCGAGCGTGGCACCAACCTTTCCGGTGGGCAAAAACAGCTCCTAGCGTTTGCCCGCGCCGCCATCCGTAATCCAGGCATCTTAGTGCTAGACGAGGCCACCGCTAACCTGGACGTCGGCACCGAGGCCATGATTCAAGAAGCCCTCGACAAACTGCTCGAAAATCGCACCGCCATCATCATTGCCCACCGCCTGTCCACCATTCGCAACGTAGATCGGATTTTGGTGTTGAAACAGGGGCAGCTGATTGAACAGGGTAGCCATGATGACCTCCTGGCACAAGACGGTCTCTATGCGAGCTTGTACAAGTTGCAAATGCTTGGGCAATAAAACTTGGACGATGGACTGATTAAACAAGCCACAACAATCAAAAGGTGAACAAGACAAGTCTTGAAATAAATATTTCAAGCGATGAGTTCGGTCACAGGCTTTGATTTAATAGGCTTAATTATAAAGTTTTTAGGAGCCCGCCCCTTGGTCACCACACAATCTGCTGAGTTTAATGGACCCCAGCTATTACAGCAGCTCATTGAGGGGCGATCGCTAACCCAAGCCGAAGCCGAAGCCCTCATGGACGGCTGGCTCACGGAATCCATTTCGCCCATCCTCTCTAGCGCAATCCTCACCGCCATTCAGGCCAAAGGCGTCACAGGAGACGAACTGGCAGGGATGGCCCGTGTCCTCCAAGGGCAATCCCTGGGCGGCATGCAAGTAGATCCTGAACTACCCTCCCCCCGCATAGACACTTGCGGCACGGGCGGTGATGGTTCCTCCACGTTCAATATTTCTACAGCCGTTACCTTCGTCGCCGCAGCCGCAGGCATCCCCGTCGCCAAGCACGGTAACCGCTCCGCCTCCAGCAAAGTAGGCTCTGCGGATGTTCTCGAAGGCCTTGGTGTTGACTTAAGTGCCCCTCCCGAGAAATCAAAAGCCGCCCTCAAAGAAGTTGGCGTTACGTTTTTGTTTGCCCGAGGCTGGCATCCTGCCATGAAAGCCGTTGCCCCCTTACGCGGTAAGCTAAAAGTCCGAACCGTCTTCAACTTGCTAGGGCCGCTGGTCAATCCGCTTAGACCCACTGGTCAAATCATCGGTGTATATGCGCCATCTGTCATTGAACCCATGGCCGCAGCGCTTAATCAACTTGGCCTCAAGCAGGCCATGGTACTCCACGGTAGAGAAACTCTCGATGAAGCCGGTCTTGGGAAAGAAACTGACGTTTCTGTCGTAGAAAATGGCACGGTGACCCAGGAAGTTTTGAGCCCAACCAGCCTTGGGTTCACACCTGCCCCCCTATCAGCGCTCAAAGGCGGCGAACTGGAAGAGAACACAACAATTCTGCGCAATGTACTGCAAGGGAAAGGAACACAAGCCCAGCAAGATGCTGTAGCACTCAATGCAGCCCTTGCCCTCAAAGTGGGCGGCCTCGCTCAGGGAAGCTCCTTTGAAGCAGCCTGCGCGGATGGCGTCCAAAAAGCTCAGGAAATTATCAACAGCGGTGCCGCTTGGGACAAGCTAGAGCAGCTAGTGGCCTTCCTCAAGCACTAAACCGCTCAAGAACAACAAACACCGCTAAGATTACGACCACTCAAAAGTCTGCTGCACTCAAAAGTCTGCTGCGCAGCTTTACTCCAATCCGATGGGTGGCAAGTTAGCAAGATGAGCGTTCAGTCAAGGTGAGGCTGAAAGTGTTGTGAAATAGGGCGTAAAGTCGATTGTCTTGGGTGGTTTACGGATGGTTTTGACGACGCTGAGGTCTCGATTTTCGGGGGCAGC
>JBCDAG010000117.1:0-18137 GCA_039186165.1 Cyanobacteria bacterium P01_F01_bin.53 | reverse complement strand
GCCAACCAGTTCTTTATCAATATTTACGTCGCAGAAACGGTAATTCAGCATAAATCGCCTCTCTAGGTATCAGAAGTGGCTGATTTATATAGCTTGAATGAGTTGGTTTGCGCGATCTTGGTTTTTGCGATCTTATTTATTTGCTTATCCTCTTTATTTTATCGCTCATCCTCTCTATCGCTATCTGATGTAAGTGTTATCTGACGAAAGAGGGGATAGACAGACCTTGTGTTGTAAAGCCCCGTTTGGGTGAGGCCTGCTAATACAACAAAAGTCCTTGATGAAGGAACTGTTAAGGGTTAGTGAAAGTCTATGAACTACTTGGTGTCTGGTTCTGAATCAATGTTTGTTGCCCTGAAAGCTGTTGACTCTTAAGTCTAGACCGTAGGCCAAAACATAGGGCAAAACGTAATGGAACGGTGTAAATGGAACGATGGAATGAGCTAGTAGCAGGCTATGTCCTGGGGAATTTGACCGACGGGGAAAGTCAAGAGCTGGCGCAACTTATGACTGAGAAGCCTCAGCTGACTGAGGAAATTGCCCGCCTTCGGAAAACAGCGACCATACGGGGTGCTTCTCCTGCCGCTGGTCAACCCCTGGGGCTAGTCGATCAGTTCCCCCGATCCGAAAGTGGTGAGGAGGGTTGGGCTGATGAAAACACTCGTCTCCCTAATCCAGCCCTGCTTAAGACCCATCATGTCCTAAAGCCACCTGCTGCTACCCTAACGGACGCCTCTCCGATGGCACTCTTGATTAGTGTCCCCGCCTATTTTCTGACCTCTTTTCGTCAGCGCTTTGCCCTGCCGGACCTTACCCAAGAACCGATGGGGTTTCCCATGACAAATCCTTGGTGGTGTTTGCTGGTACTCCTACTCATTGGCGTTGGCGTCGATAACTGGAGAGTGCGACGCTCATTGGCGATTTCCCAAGAAAAGCTGGCCCAACTAGAGGACTCACAAGCGCTTCCCTTGCCCCTGGATTAACCCCAGTCATCGTCTAGAATAAGAGGGTGTAGAGTGTGTTAGGCAAAGGCAATGGGCGAATCTAACCACAACTTGTCTCCTAACTCGGCAGAGGCTGACTCGCCGCCAGCGTCAGAAAAAACGCGGTCGAAAAAATCGCAGTCGAAAAAAACGCGGTCGGAAAAGTCGCAAAAGACCCCACCAGCCTTTTCCCAACGTAGGCAGGCGTTATGGGGTGCTGTGAAAAAAGGCACTGTAAATTTATGGCAAGGCACTACTGAACAGGTCACCCAGCGTGTTCCGGTGGATGTGATGCAGTTGCGCAAGGCCTACGAGAGCGCCCAAAAAACGACCCAGCATGCCCAAAAAGGTGCCCACAAAAGTGCCCAGGCCTTCTCTCAAAACGTCTCTCAAAATATCTTAGGTGCCTTCAGTGTCAGTGATGATCGCATAGCTGAAATTCTCAAACAGGTTCGTGCTGAGTTGCCGACCACCGAGGCTTTGCTCATTGGTAAGCCCCAGGCTGGCAAAAGCTCCATTGTGCGAGGACTCACCGGGGTTTCCGCTGACATTATTGGCCAAGGTTTTCGTCCACACACCCAAAATACGGAGCGTTATGCCTATCCTTCAGACGATTTACCCCTCTTAATTTTTACCGATACGGTGGGCTTGGGTGACATTGGCCAGGAAACCACAGGCCTGGTGCAAGAACTCACCGACGAGCTGCAACGGCAAAGTGGCTGTGATCGCATTTTAATCTTGACGGTAAAAATCAATGATTTTGCTGTCGATCAGCTCCGCCTGATCGTTCAGCAACTTCGCAAAACTAATCCCAATGTGCCCTGCCTTTTGGCCGTTACTTGTTTGCATGAGGTTTATCCGCCGGCGTGGGACAATCATCCCAGCTATCCGCCAGATACTCAGTCGGGTGCAGAGCCCCTAGTGCGCGCGTTCACTGCTTTAAAGGGCTCCTTAGAAGGGTGCTTTGATCGAGCCGTGCTGCTCGATTTTACCCGTGAGGAAGATGGCTTTGACCCGGTGTTTTACGGGCAATCAGCTTTGAGGGATGCCCTCGCCGATTTGTTGCCAGAGGCAGAGGCCAATGCCATTTATCAGCTGATAGACGATCAGGCGATGGCCAGTACCCAGCTGGGAAATTTGTACCGGGATGTTGGCAGGCGCTATATTTCTGCGTTTGCGGTGATTGCGGCAACTTTAGCTGCGGTGCCTTTGCCGTTTGCAACCATGCCGGTGCTCACCGCGTTGCAAGTGTCTATGGTGGGGCTACTTGGCAAGCTGTACGGGCAAACGCTCAGCCCGTCCCAGGCGGGTGGGGTGGTTAGCGCGATCGCAGGTGGATTTTTTGCTCAGGCCATTGGTCGTGAGCTGATTAAGTTTATTCCGGGGTTTGGCAGTGTGATTGCGGCCTCGTGGGCGGCTGGCTACACCTGGGCGTTAGGCGAAGGCGCTTGCGCTTACTTTGGTGATTTGATGGGGGGTAAGAAGCCAGATCCTGAGAGAATTCAGCAGGTGATGGCGGCGGCCTTTGACTCAGCTAAGGACCGCTTCCGAGACGGTGCCGGCGGCAATTCATCTGAGAAGTGAACATGGGAAGTGAATAAGGTTGTCATGAGGTCGTTGTGACTGGAGAAGGCAAACCACGAAACGTTAAAAAATAGATCATTAAGGAAGAACGTCGAGCCCTGTGACTTTTCTCAATAGTCTTTTTAGTCTTTTGGCAACGCCCACGCTCTCAAGTGTTTTGACGGATTTTAGGATCCCCATTGCGAACGAATCCTTTACGCTCCTTGAGCTGTTTACCATTGTGGGGCAGCTGGTACTCGTGTGGCTGGCTGCGCGGATCGTGGGCGCACTCGTCAAGCGGCTGATTTTTAAGCCGATGCGGCTGAATCGGGGACGGCGGGAGGCCGCGGCCACGATTTTGACCTATGCCTTGATGGCCTTAGGGTCTACGAGCGTATTAGTGGCTTCTGGCTTGGATCTTAACTCGCTGACCATTGTGGCCGGGACCGTGGGTATTGGTGTGGGTATTGGTCTCCAAACCCTGGCCAGCCACTTTATGAGTGGCCTGATTTTGTTGTTTGAGCAGCCGATTAAGGTGGGAGACTTTATCGAAGTCGATGGTCTCATGGGTACGGTGGAGAAGGTCTCGGCCCGATCTACGATTGTGAGAACGCTTGATCGGGTGTCGGTGATTGTGCCGAATAGCCGGTTTATTGAAAACAACGTGGTGAACTGGAGTTACGAAGATCCTCGCTCACGGCTACATATTCCGGTGGGCGTGGCCTATGGCAGCGACATGATGATGGTGACCGAAGCCTTGCTAGCGGCGGCAAGGCGAGAGTCTCGGGTGCTGCGTCAGCCCTCTCCAAAGATTTGGTTTAAGGCGTTTGGCGATAGCTCGCTAAATTTTGAGCTGTTGGTTTGGATTGATAATCCGATTGAAACACAGCCGATTCAAAGTGCCCTGAATTATGCCATTCATGCGGAGCTGCGATCGCGCGGCATTGAAGTGCCCTTTCCCCAGCGGGATTTGAATATCAAAGATATCGATCGCTTTCAGGCCATGCTCCAGCCCGAGCAAGTACCTGTTGCTGCCCCTGCGAGCGTGCGTCCATCGATAGCGCCACCCATGGCTCAGGGCAATCGGCTCGATAACATTAACCTCAGAGAACTTCTCCGCAGGGTTAGCTATTTTGAACACTGTCGTGATTGGGAGTTACGACAGTTGATTGAGTATGGCTACCGGCAATCTTTCCGAAAAGGAGAGATTGTCTTTAAAGAAGGTGCACTGGGCAGTTCTTTTTATATTGTACTGTCGGGTTCAGTTGAGGTGTATTTAGAAAAGCTGGGCCAAAAAGTGCTTGCCACACGGGGAGAGGGTGAGTTTTTTGGGGAGATGTCTTTACTCTTAGATGCGCCCCGTTCTGCCAGCATTCGAGCGTTAGAAGAAACGCTGTTGTTTGTGGTTGAGCGGAGTAACTTGCAACCCATCTTGCAGCGCCATCAAGAACTCGCAGACTATATTTCAGAAGAACTCTCTGACCGTACTGCGTCCTTGGAAGATTTGGGGGTTCGGGTAGGCAACCATGATGCTGGCCTAAAGCCCATCGTTTGGATTCGGCGGCAGATCACGAAGTTGTTCGAACTGTCTTAACTCTTGAACTGTCTTAACTCTTGAACTGTTTTAACTCTTGAACCGTCTTGCATCTTGAACAGTTTCCAGTGCTAAACCGTTTTTAGTGGTGAGCAGTTTTGTTTGCGATCGCACCTCCCTGTTCAAACTCATTGCTTTAAGGACTGCTCTCAACAGTGCTTTTCTTGAGCACATACCCATCACCACCCTAGCCCTCTCTGTCGGGATTAATCTCTAGTGTTGGGAAAACTCACAATGATCGAGATCACAAATTTAAGCTGTTTTGATATCTTTTTCGACAACTTTCGCCTGGCCCTTTGAGAGAATGGTCTTCTTCTGTATTCTTTAACGGGAGGTTTGTAGCACTTTATGCAGCAACAACCGTATTAAGACGCATATCCTAAGAATATTAAGTTTTTATGCTACTGAGACATCTATCTCGAAATAGGTGATCGCAGCCGTGAAGTAGGACATTGCCTCAGCAATGAAGCACGTTTTCTCGCAGCTAATCAATGCGGCTAATCAATGTGGTTAATAAATTTAATAGCCTTTTATGCCCCTGCCCTTAGCTAAGGTCTTCGCGATGGCCCCATCTACTCTTTTCTCCTGATATGTTTGCCCGTCACTTCCTGAACAAAAATACGACTGATGCTGCGCCCTCTTCGGTGCAGCCAACCCATACGCTAGCTCCCTTGGGTAACCATACGATAGAAATTTCATTGCCGTTGATGACTTGGGCTAAACAGGTCGCCAGCACCGCTGATATCAGTAAGCTTCATCACGAACCCAATCGTATGATTCAGCGTCAGGCTTACTTAAGAGCGCTCTCGGCTGCTGGATTTACTACTTGGATAAATGCCACTCCGGTAGGCTCGCAAGGAAGTCCGTCCAGAAGTGATCGCAAAACCTATCACGCCACCTGCGATCAGCTTCAGGCCACGGGCGTTTGTGAGATGGGAGGGCATCGCATTGTGGTTTTGCCGGTGATTGGCTTACCCAATGCTCAAATTTCAATTCCTAAGGCCGTGCTGAGCGATCGCAGTATCTGTCTCTTTGTATTGGTTGAACTTCAGCTGGACGAAGCCTGGGGGATACACCAAGGCCCAACCGAGAGCTCCATCCACAATCCTACCGCTTTCGCCACTGTATTGACAGGGCTGCGCCGGGACCATTTAGAGTTACAGCAACAGATGTTCGCAGGCGATGACTACCTCGTTGAGATGACCCAGTTTGACTTGGTGCCTGAGCAAGTTCAGCTATATTTAGAAGGGCTATGTAAGGGCCTCATCACAGAAGAGACAGCGGCGCAACCGGTAGAGGCAATGGTAAAAGCAGTACAACCGCTCTCTTCTTGCCGTCCTGCAAGTCGATTGTGCCCTATCCAAGCGACAACATCTGCAGGGACTCTGTTGGATTGGATCCAGATATCTCCATTTGAAGTGTCCTCAGGAGAACCTCAGCAGTCTGCTGCCAGTGAAGATGCCAGTGAAGAACTTAAGGCCCTCCTCAGTCGGCTTGAAGGCAGCGAGCTCGTAGTCGATCCTGATGCCAGTGGCCTCTATACCGATTTCTCTATTACTGAATATAAGCTGCGGCTCTATGCGTTGATCTGGGCTGTTGATGCCAGTGAAACTTCTGAACTGAGTCTGGTTTTGATTTTGGGGCCAATTGCAGGCAGCTACTTACCCATGGGCACCCAAATTAGCGTAAAAGAAAAGAACCTGTTGGTCGCTGAGCAAAATCTACGGTGGACTAGTAATCCAACGTATCTTTATACCCAAGTATTTGGCTCCTGGGAAGAACAATTTACGATAGAGATTTTCTTGCCCAATGCGCGTCCTTTTTCACTGTCGCCGCTCGTCTTTAAGACGGAGCCCTCAGGAAAGACCTTAGGTGCTGCATAGTAGCGGTTATCTTTAGCCATTATCTCTGGCCGTTATTTTTACTTTATTGTTGGTGCTTTTGATTGTTATCGATGGCGCACGCAAGGCTTTGTATAGGCGCTGTATAACTTTTTTCTAAGGCGTAACTTATACGAAATCTCAGACATGGCTCTGTCAAAGTAGAACACATAGGATTAAAACTAATTCTTAAAGCATGGGGGCTTATGAACGAGCCTTCCACTCTGAGGAAAATGGCCGTTGGCGAGGAGGTCTTTAACTATCAGTGTTTGAAAGAATTTGACAGATTTAAGGAGTGCACAAAAAAAGAGGGCTTAGTAGCCCCCTTAATCTTTTGGTTATTAGTCTCTATCTATCAGCCGCAAGCATGTAGAAAAAGACGCTATTCTTTTGAAACTGTTCTGTTAAAAAACAATCTTAAGCTTCAACAGAAGAAGCACGTCGTCGTGTGGAAACCATGCCAACAACTGCTGTGGCGAGTAGGCCTAGTACAGTTGTTGGTTCAGGTACTTCAGTGGGATCACCACTCAAGATATCGCCAGTGGTGCTTCTTGCACGGGTAGAGAAGGCGAAGTTGTCGGACTCAAAGTTACCGCCTTTGAGTACCATCTTCTTGATTTTTGTTCCTTCAGTGCCGAAGAAGTTGAGGTAGCTATAGTATTCGTTGGAGTTCTGACCTTGAAACTGCTCGTTAGGGTTACCGCTATACAAGTTTTGCTCTTCTTCAGAGAGCCCATTGATATAGTCCGATACTAATGCAGTGGAATAGAGGCCGAGGGACTCATCGTTTTCCCCAAACAACTCCATACTGTTGGAGCCGTCGCCTGCAGACCACCAGAACCCTAGGTATGACTGTGCCTCATTAAATGTAATGGTAGAGCCGCCACGGAGGTAGTTGCCACTGCCGCCTGCGCCACCGTATTGGTTAGCCGCCTCGATCTTGGCGGTGTTCATGGTGCCAATGCCACCAGCCAATGCGTAATTCTGGGAGACACCGAGGTCCAAGGACTCAAAGTCCTCGTAAAACATATCGCCTGTTAGCGTTGTATTCTGAACACCTGCACCCTCTAGGGTGAATGTGATACCTGCAAAGGCAGGGGTTGCTGTAAATGCTGCAATACCTGCTCCAGCAGCTGCCAATCCTAACTTAGTTGCAAACTTTACCATTACGCCTGTCCTTGAAAATAGAAGCAAAAAACCAATTATGAAGTCGGTAACGTTTGTTTAGCGCGATTGCGGAAGAGTAGGCCGCTATGTGCGCTGCGTTCACCGACTCATACAAGTTAATCGAGGCTCAGCTGCCTAGGCAATTGGTTAGATTTCATCTTTATGGGGACTTGTATTACCCCCTGACAGGCTCGCTAGATCACTGATGGTAATTTCCATGACACCCTTTTTTTACCCCGGTATGTCAGTAATTCCTAGTGAATTTGACTCAACTTATGTTTGCGACACTGATGACTGCTCGGTAATCTTTAGGAGCTTCCTCTTTCTGTATCGAATTTCCTTGAAAGATTGTTGGTTTTTGCTGTCAGTTTAAGCACTGATAAACCTCTCTACTCACCATCACAATTGCTCATGGAATAATGGTTTGAACAGTCTGAGAATATACTGAAAGCTGTGTGAAATTGAACACTTTCCAAAACGGTGAGATGCTTTGCCTAAGAGTGCTTGAAGCATTTGTTTGTCGGGTGAAAACTGTTTTGGGTGGAATGAAGGCGTTGTATGAGGTTTGTATAACTTTTATATCAGACTTAACTTATACGCGATCTAAAACACTGCCCTGCCAATGTGGAGGTACGAGAGTGAACATCATTTGCAGGGACTAAAGACTATGACGAATGTTTTGCAGATTGGAAAGGGCTGGTTCCCAGAAGAGTCAGGTGGCCTCAATCGCTACTTTTATGACTGTATGCAACATTTGCCTAGTACCTCGATGATGTTTCAAGGCCTAGTCGCTGGTTCGGACCAAGTTGCGAAGACGTCTTCAAAACGCGTTCATACCTTTGGGGCAGCTTCAACGTCTTTGATGAATCGTTGGGCGGGGTTGAGGAGTACATTCCAGGCTATGCAAAAGATCCAGCAGTATGATCTGATTAGTACCCATTTCGCGCTGTACACTTTCCCGCTATTGGACTTGGTGAAACAACCTATGGTTGTTCACTTCCATGGGCCTTGGGCATTGGAAGGTCAAGCAGAGGGAAATCGCCGGATGGCGGCCTATGCCAAGCAAGGGCTTGAAAAGCTTGTATACGGGAAAGCCAGAAAATTTATTGTTTTATCGGAAGCTTTCCAAAGAATTTTGGCGTCGAACTACAATATCCCTGAAGCTGCTATATCAGTTGTTCCAGGCGGCGTGGACTTAGAGCGGTTTAACTGTTCTTTGAACCCTGAGCAAGCACGCCAGCAGCTTAAGTGGGAATCAGGACGGCCTACTATCCTAGCAGTGCGGCGATTGGCTAAGCGAATGGGCTTAGAGCAGCTTATTATGGCGATTTCTCAAGTTAGAAAACAGCATCCTGATGTTTTGCTTAAAATCGCTGGCAAAGGCTATCAGGCTGAAGTGTTAAAAGCGCTTATTAATGAGTTGGATCTGCATCATAATGTGGAGCTACTTGGCTATGTAGATGATGCGCTGTTACCGGTTTGCTATCAAGCGGCTGATTTTTCTATTGTGCCGTCCCAAAGCTTGGAAGGATTTGGCCTGATTTGTCTAGAATCTTTGGCTACAGGGACGCCTGTTTTGGGCACGCCTGTCGGTGGTATCCCAGAAGTGCTGAGACCTCTGAATCCGGGAATGGTTTTGGATGGTCATCAAACCGAGGACCTGGTTCGAGGCATTAACGATGTTTTATCTGGCGATCGCGTTTTACCCCAGGCAAAGCAATGTAGAGCGTACGTCGAACAAAACTACAGTTGGGAAACGGTTTCTAATCAGCTAAGAGCTATTTACCAATCTGTTTAAGGCACACTAGGGCATGCCCAGGCACCTTCTGTAAGATTCAAGCTTTTGTCGAACTTTGCCTGAAGGTCGCATGAGTGAAAAGGACTGCCTGGCCCACTACCTATCCCTTCTGCTACATCACCCACCCAAAAATCTGATTCCATTAGGCATTCATCATGGCCCAAAGAATTCTTTTTATGACCCATGCCGCTGTTCTCGGCGGTGCAGAGTTAAGCTTAATAGACCTCGCTAATAACTATCGAGAAACCAGTGAAGTCCTTGTTTTTGCCCATGGACCTCTTGTGCAGGCCCTGGAAGAAAAAGAGATCCCCGTAACGGTTTTTCCCGCCTCTCAAAAACTGCTGGATGTGAAAACCAGTAGCTATCTGACTACGCTACAAGCTGTGCCGAATCTATTTAAACTAGCTCATCGAGTTAGCCTCAAAGCGCAAGATGGCTTTGACGTTATCCATATAAATTCTCAAAAGGCGTTAGTGATTGCGGCGATCGCAGCTCGAATTAAGAAACTTCCCCCTATCGTTTGGCACCTGCGTGATATTCTGACAGCCAATCATTTTAGTGGACTCAATCGTAGACTCGCTGTGCTATTGGCTAATCGCTGTGCCACTAAGGTGATTGCGAATTCTCAGGCAACCGCGACGGCTTTTGTCGATGCGGGCGGAAATCCTGACCTAGTTGAGGTAGTTTATAACGGCATTAGTTCAGAGCCCTTTGAGCATATTTCTTCTCAACACAGCCAACAACTTCGCCAGTCCTTAGATATTGGTGATGTTCCAGTGATTGGCGTGTTTAGTCGGCTCTCTTTTTGGAAAGGGCAACATCTGGTTCTGCAAGCGCTTAAACAGTTGCCAGAGTTTCATGCTGTGATTGTGGGCGATGCCCTCTTTGGTGAAAGTGAATATGTGGATTATTTGCAAACACTGGTGAAAGAGCTTAACTTAGGCGATCGCGTTCACTGGCTTGGATTTCGACGGGATATTCCTGAGTTGATGAAAGCGTGTGATTACATTGTGCATCCCTCCACACAGCCAGAGCCGTTTGGTCGGGTATTGGTAGAAGGTTTGCTCGCTCAGCGACCCGTGATTGCAGCAGCAGCAGGAGGAGCGCTAGAAATTGTCACTGATGGAGAGACTGGTCAGCTCTTTGTTCCGAATGATTCTAATGCCCTTGCTCGCACGATTCGAAAACTACATACAGACCCTGCACAGGTGAAAGCGGTCAAGAAAAAGGGGTACCGCCACGCTAGAAAACAGTTCTCTTTAGAGGCCTCTTTGCAGAGCTTTGCTGGTCACTTAAGTGCGATTTCCTAACCAACCGTCTCTACAGTATTTTCCACCTTGTAGGGTAAATTCGGCCTGACGAGTAAGAAAGCCGCCGTCACTTATGCTTATGCTGAGTGACGGCTTTTTGTCTTATTTCAAGTGACTAAAAATCTACAAAGCGGAAAGACCTGCTGGAAAAGTAGCTGCTTTTCCCAGACCAATAATCGGTCAAATAAGCGCGGTGATCTCGGCCATCGCACGTTTACCGTGGCTACAGATAGCGCATAAATTCTGCTTGGGCGGCATTGTAGTTGGCTTCGAGCAGCGGCTTATACTCATGCAAGTCTAAAGCCGTTTCTGCACGGCCTTTTTCTTCTACGACTTCACAAACTCGGGCAACATGAATAGCGCCTAAGTTCGCGCTGCTAGACCGTAAACTATGGGCTGCTTTATACATGGCCACACAGTCTTTGGTTTCCATGGCCTGGTAAATGCTAGTAAGCATTGCTGGCGCTTCTAACAAATAGCTCTTGACGAGCTGTTTAATTAAGTCTGGGGCAGCTGTGCCTGCCATCTTTCGGATGGCGTTAATAACTTGCTCATCAAGGGCGGATATCGTCTCGTCATCTTTTTGGGTTTCAACTTCTTTTGTTTCGCCTTTTGGGATTGCAGCTTGGGGAGGTGCAACCTCGGTTGGCTGTTTGTTTGGCTGTGTTGTGATGGTTGCTTTACTTAGCGTGACCTGAGCTGAGTCCTTAGCCAAGTCTTGATCCGAGTCTTGATCCGAATTTGCAGGACGAGCACGTTCTTCTAACCCTTGCAGTACATGGGTTAATGCAGCTGCATCAATCGGCTTCGCCAAATAGTCTTGCATGCCGGCTTCCAAACACTTGGTCGCATCACTGGCTTCTGAACAAGCAGTTAGGGCAATAATATAGGGCCGTTGCTCAGCGGGGTAACGCTGGCAAATTTTTTGAGTGGCTGTGATTCCACTTATCCCTGGCATGTGCACATCCATCAGAATCACGTCGTAAGACTGATTCTGCAACACTTGCAGGACTTCTTCTCCACAGCTAACAACATCAGCCTGGTAACCCAATCTCTTGAGCATCATTACTGCTAATTGCTGATTAACTAAGTTATCTTCAGCTAACAAAATTTTGAGACTGCTGAGAGCCTCAGTTGTGTTGGACGGCCCTAAGTTCATTGATTTAAACGGCCACGCAGTGTGACCTCAAGTAATTTTTGTTAGTTGTTGCAGTGCTCGTTGTTACATCGGGATGTTTTGGCGTTAAGCAGGTAGTAAAATACCTTTCACGAATTCCTCAGCGAACCCATCCGTTGTTTGGCTTTCCTGATAGCATTTCACTAAGAACAGATTTAGTTGATAGCACTGATGTAGCAGGCTGCGTTGGGGTGGTGTTAGCATCCGGATGTGGGCCATTTGCCTTTGTGTTATCAGGAGATTTTGAAAACCTTCTATCCAGGCTTCACCGTGATCCTGGCACCAGCCTTGCAGTATAGGGGGATCGCTATCCAGCGGTGGCAGTTTTTTCTTGATTGCCGTAAATCCCTTCTCGAATTCAGGGCTGAGCTCAAACTTGCCATCCAGTTCGAGGGCAAAAATAAGGTTGAGCATGGTTTTGGTATGGGGTTTTTGGATCAGTTCTAAGCCTGATTCAAAGGCACGCGCCAGGCTAAGATCAAGCACCATCTCAGGGCTCAATTCCTGGGCAATTTTGGCATCGAGAGCCGTGGCCAGCTTCAAGTCGCGATCGCTAAATAGGGTAAGATAAAACGCTCGAACGGCGGCCGAATGGTAAATGGTATCCAACGATTCAGCTTTTTGATTCACAGTTGTCAAGAACTGCTGACAAGCGCTATCAGGTTGAATGGGCTCCTGGATAGTTTGTGCCATCCCCTCTAACAACCCATCTGCTTCAGGGAGCATATTGGCTGTCAGTCGGATGACCTCATGCCAAGTGGGATCTAGGGTATGTGCTGCTAGCTTTTGAATATTTTGGGGGAGCAGCGTAGAGTCAGACTGGTACAGCAGGTTTCGAGCGGTGAGATACTCTTGAAAAGTCAGATGGGAAAATGAATAGATGCCTTGTGCTCGCTCTACAATCAGCCCGTGTTGAGTTTGAATAGATTGTAAGAGCGCTTCGCTCTCTAAATATTTAGCTTCTAGACTAGAGCCTTCGACATGATTGTCTAGTGTTTTGAGATTGAGCGTTTCTATATGGCTAGAAATAATATCTAACAATTCAGCCTTCTCAAAAAAGTAATGGCCTTTTTCAAAGGTGGTGGCTGCAATTTTGCCAAGCAATAACAGCTTTTCTGTGATGGAGAGCTGATAGAGGCACTGATCGCGCTGAATCCCCCGCGCCCGATCCCATTTTTGTAATAGGATATCCAGCCCAGCTTGGTAGAGTTTGGCCCGTTGCTTGGGGAAGCTGGAGCGCGCAAGGAACACCGAGCAAAGTAAGCTCAATAATATCGGTGTTCTCATTAATTCTTTGAGCGGTTGGTTCTCGGCGGTATCTAGTGCCTCTAAAAACTGTTTGGTTTTGAGCTCAGCAGCGTCAGCATCTGGAAGATTGGCCGTAAACCACTTTTGGGCAAATACTTGAATTTGAGATTGACTAAAGTCATCAACTTCAACATTGTAGAATCCGGGCAGATAAGGGCTATCACTCGTCATGCGAGTGGTAATCATAAAACTATTATCGGGATATGCTTGGGTAAAGCCTTGGATTTCCCTAACAACCGTCCCCATATGCTCTGAGGAAATTTCGTCTAGACCATCGAGCAATAGCAGAAATCGCCCTTCTTCCAACAATGTCTTAAGGGTAGCATCGTCAATTTCTACGCCTTTGAACAGCTTCTTCAGGTAGGCGAATAGGTCAACGATGGGTTCGTCTGCCGCTTTTGCCTGAATTTGATCAGCAGAAAAGTGATGCCTTAGCGTGACAAAAATAGGTATCCGATCAGGGCGGTAGAGTCCTTCAATACACTGCTGGGTGACATACTGAAGAAACGTGGTTTTGCCTGAGCCTGGTTTCCCGAGCAGTAGAATTTTATCGGTTTGGCGGATGATGTCTAGGGCATCTAAGGAACCTGGATGGGTTTGGGTGAGGTGTTGCCGAGGTGAGTCCGTTATTGAAGGTTGCAGTTCATCTAGATCTAACCACTGTTTATGTCGCAGTTGAGGAATGATGCGAATAGGGGTGTATAGCTTCTCAAGTGGGATGGGATGGCCTAGCTCCAGAGAAGATTGCAAGAGGCCACACTGCTTCACAAGGGACGGCTGCAGGTACTGGCGTAATTTTGTCACCCAGTCCAATTCGGAGGTGGCGGGTGCCGATGGGGATGGGATCGCTGTGGGCTGCTGTTGTTCTACCGAACGCTTAGGGGTTGCGATGACGACCGCCGGGAGGTCTGCAATTTCTTCCCACTCCAAGTTGAGTTGAAAGCACAAATCAATAAAGGTATTGCGCTCAATGGGGCGTCCGGTAAAAAATTTCCAAACCGACTGGCGAGTGTTCAACCCGACTTCAAAGGCGAGTTGCTCTTGGGTCCATCGGGTTCGTGAGAACGCATGTTTGGCTTTAACTTGGCCTTCTTCGGAGGCTTTTAGCGATCGCTTTCCCATGGGGTATGGCAATACTCTACTAAGTTTACGGTTGGAAAGATAAGAGGAGGTTTACGGCTTTAGAGAAGGTAGTTTATCGCCCAGGTAATCTGTGGTGTCTTGAATGCCCTCTTTTTCAAGATCGAGTATGTCACGTTCGCTCTGGGCAAAGCACACGAATAAAACAGCGTTTACTTTACCTTCGCTGCACACTGGATATGCCCAGAGGACTGTTGCTGCTAGGCTGCGTTGAAGCTCCTGTAAGGAGGCTTCTAACTCTGATGGTATGGCTGGAGACTCTGATGGAGGGCTGTTTTCAACCACCAAAGGTTCTGGAAACTGAGCCTGGAGCACTGTTATCCAGTCGCTGGAGAGATTAGGCAGCTTAGAAATAATTGGCTCTGCTGTTTGTGAGGTGGCTTCTAGCCACTGCTGTGAATGAAACTGGTAGAGCAGGGTGCGGCTTCCCTCGACAAACTGACACAGATTTTGAAGCGTTTCGAGTAACAACCCGTCGGTAGCTATTTTTTCCTGTTGCTTTTGCCGCAGCTGTCGTTGTGAACTCTTCCATGACTGATAGCGCTTTAAAGAGGTTGTGACCACCTCCGCCTGACGAGCACTTTGATAGCGCTCTATTAGGGCGCGCACCCGATGGCTGAGGACAGCCCAACTAATGGGCTTGGTAATATAATCGCTGGCTCCAGACTGAAACGCGCGATCGACAAATTCGGGCTTATCTAAAACCGTAATCATTAAAATAGGCACTTGGCTGGTTTTGGGCAACTGACGAAGCCGTTGGCAGCATTCAAAGCCGTCCATGCCTGGCATCATGGCATCTATGAGCACCATATCAGGCTGTAAGCGTTGGTAGTCTTGCAAACACTGCTCGCCACTGCCTGCTTGAACAACAGAAAATCCTTCCTGCTCCATCGCAACTTTCATCATCATTTGCAATGTGCGATCATCATCGACAATGAGAATTAAAGGCTCTGCAGGATTAGGCATATTCACAAGCAACAGGAGAACGGTGGAGGCAGTGGTAGAGACCATAGCAGTACGCACGTTCAGGATACCCAATCGAACTTTATTGATTACGACTGAAAGATATCCCTAAAGATATACACCCCGTATACATGAACATAAACAGTGGCTTGCCACAATGGACGCATTGAGTTGAGAGACGCGTTTGATGGCTTTAGATCGGGAACTACGCATTCTGCATGTGCTTAACCATATCCGTGAAAGCGGTAATGGAATTGTCAATGCCACTATCGATCTGGCTTGTAGTCAAGCCAAATTGGGTCATCAAGTCGCTGTTGCTTCTGCGGGTGGCGAATACGAAACCTTGCTGCAACAACATGGTGTTCAGCACTTTTCTCTTGACCAGCATCGCAGCTTAGGTAATATCCCTAAAATGTGGCAGCGCTACGGTGCCATTATCAATAGCTTCAGGCCCCATATCGTGCATGGCCATATGATGGTTGGTGTTTTGCTGGCTTGGGGGTACCGGCAGTCTCATCGTTGTCAGCCAGCCTCCGTTATGGCTGCTTTGCCCTTAGTGAGGGCAAAGCAGCTACATGAGCGAGACAACTGTGACTATGCTGTTAGTGCTACTGTTCATAACGAGTTTCAAAGCAATGCCATTTTGATGGGGTTAGCCGATCAGCTTATTTGTGTGAGCCAAGCGGTGGCCAATGCCATGCAGCGGCGGGGCGTTCCTGTCGCTAAGCTGCAAGTCGTTCTCAATGGCACCCTAGGCAGTCCGCGCCAAGCCACTAAAACCTCAGAGCCTGCTGTAAAACTTGCTGGCTCTGCCATTGTGACCGTAGCTGGTATGTATCGGCGAAAAGGGATTAGTGAGCTGATAGAGGCCTTCTCTCGACTGTCGGAAAACCGTCCTCACCTCAATCTCTATATTGTCGGAGATGGCCCTGACCGTCAGGAATTTGAGCAGCAGGCGCAAGAGAGTCCGGTGGCTAGTCAGATTCATTTTGAGGGTTTTCAAGCTAATCCGCTGGCTTACATGCGTGCGGCTGATATTTTTGTGTTAGCCTCCCACCGTGAACCATTTGGCCTTGTGCTCAGTGAGGCTCGATCCGCTGGATGTGCCATTGTGGCCAGTGATGTGGATGGCATTCCAGAGGCGCTAGATGGTGGCAAAGCAGGTATTTTGTGCTCTCCGCACAGCTCGTCATCGCTGGAGATAGCCCTACTTAAGCTGGTGAATGACCCTGAAAAACTAGAAGACTATCAAGCGCGATCGCAGCAGAACCTGGGCCGTTTTCAGGTGGCACGAGTGGCTGAAGAAACGCTGTTGGTGTATGCTAAAATGCTTCCGGTTTCTGTGGCTAATGGGGAGAACGTTGCGCCATCTGTTGCAACGAAAGCACTGCCTTCAACTTCTCTCGGATAGGAAGAGCTTGCCACTGCGGGCTAGTTACGTTCTTATTGCCTTAATTTGAGAAGTAGGGTAATACTGCCGATAGGAGTTATTCCATTGGCAGTTTTCTTCTGTTTATTTACGGATGTGGTTGCTGTGCAGATGTGTTTGTGCTGATAGTGCTTATCTCTCATTGGGAGAGATTGGATTGTTGTATATACGTATTTCTTTTAAATCAAACAAATTATTTGATAAGTCAAACAATAAGTCAAACATGTGACTGCCAAGCTTAAGAAGTAGAGCGAACAAGGCATCATCATCATGAAAATTGCACTTATCCATGACTATCTAACTCAGTTTGGAGGCGCGGAACGTGTCTTTGAATTGATGTGTCAGCATTTCCCTCAGGCCGATATCTTCACATCGGTGTACGATCCCGAAAATACGATTGACTTGGGCGATCGCAAAATTACCACCACTTTTTTGGATAACGTTCCTGGTTCGTCCAAGAATTTTCGCATGCTTGCTCCCTTTTTCTACCCTGCTTTTCGCAGCTTAGACTTACAGGAATACGACCTAATCTTAAGTAGCTCTGCCGCCTTTGCTAAAGGTGTCCGAAAGCGCCCTGATGCGACTCACATTTGCTTTTGCCACAACGTGACTCGCTTCCTATGGGATACTAAAACTTATCTCAACCAATACACCCAGTTTCGCCCCTTTTCTCCTATCCTTACCCCTATCTTGAATCGCCTCAAAACAGCGGACTTGGCATATGCTCAAGAGCCAGACCTATATATTGCTAACTCCACAACCGTTGCTAGCCGTATTGAGGCTATTTATAATCAACCGGCACAAACCATTAACTATCCGATTGATAGTCAACGGTTTCAGTTCTGCGAACAAAAGTCCGACTTTTTCCTCGTTGCCTCTAGACTCATTAGCTACAAGCGCATTGATGTGATTGTTGAGGCCTTTAACTGGTTGGGATGGCCTTTGGTGATTGTGGGTACTGGCCCAGAAAGGGAACGGTTAGAGGAGATGGCTATGCCCAACATTACCTTCCGAGGGCATGTGAGTGATGATGAGCGCTGCCAGTTAATGGCTCAGGCCAAAGGTGTTATTGTTGCAGCCCTTGAAGACTATGGTCTGGTGCCGATCGAGTCAAACTTTAGCGGCACGCCTGTGGTTGCTTATGGTAAAGGTGGTGTCCTAGATACCCAAGTCCCTGGCAAGACAGGATTCTTCTTTGATCGCCAAACACCAGAGTCACTGTACAAGGCTTTGTTAAAAGCGGGTAAGCAGCCTTGGGATCATCATGCTATTCGTCAGCACGCATTTGAGAACTTTACGGAAACTGTCTTCTTTAAGCGGGTTAAGGATATTTTGGATGCTAGAGGATTTACTGACATCATGACGTTCCCTCAGGCACCCTCAGAGATGCCTGTTTCGGATATGGCCGTTTCAGAAACCGCTACCTCAACGATGATGGCTGCCTAAACCTGAAGGCATGCCTCTGAAGACCTACCCCGAAAGCCTAGAACTGAAAGTTTAAATTTTGAGGTCTAACAGAACTCAGTATCTGGTAGCTATAGTGCTGGAATGCTCTCAAAATAATTGATGGAACAGCCCGCCATAGTCGTTACTACAGCGGGCTTTCACGTAACTGCTTCATATCAGAAACTGTTTAAGCCTTTTGATGATTGTCTCTTTTTATCAAGGGTTTTCACGGTAATTGCGTACACCGTATCAGCGGACATGACGTCAGTTATCCCCCCTAATTCCTCCTGTGTACACATAAGTCCGAGAGTTCAAGGCGCAGCCAATTTCCATCCAGCAAACATCATCTCAAACTGCTGTAGGCCTCGGTACATGGTCT
>JBCDAG010000116.1:0-18272 GCA_039186165.1 Cyanobacteria bacterium P01_F01_bin.53 | reverse complement strand
CCTCTAATTCATATGTCGATTTACCCACAGGCATTTGTGGGAAAGGGGTGCCAGGATTGGTCGACGATCCAGCCTTTAGTGAATTTTGGACATGGCGCGATCGCCTCTACAACGACTTCCGCAAAGTCCGTAGCAATAGTGGTCCGGGGGGTAGTGGTCCGAGCGCCAGTGCACCGACCACTGGCCCAGTGGCCATCGGGATTGACTAGGACACCTCCGATTTCTGTCCGCTTTCTATCTATCCGCTCTCTAATAGAGTAGTGTTGGCCTAGTGGTTCACCTGACGTTGCAATGGATGTCAGACGAACCACTAGGCCTGATTTTTGGGTCCGAGCATCGGACCTGGCGTTCATTGGTGTGTGGGTATGAGTGTCGGTGAGAGTGTCGGGAAAAGTAACAGTCCAGCTGAACTGTTGGCAGCGTTATCAGAAGCATTGGACGCAGACAGCATCGTGCCCTGGGCAGAGATTGACACCGATAAGCAGCAAAAGATTGTGGCAGCGATCGCCCCCAATCAGCCACCTGCTGGCATAGCCTTGCCCACCACCGAAGCCCTGGGTCAGGTCATGGCCCTAGCCAATAAAAACGGCTGGCGAGTGCTGCCCATGGGGCAGGGCAGCAAGCTGAGCTGGGGCGGCCTAGCGACCGAAGGGATTGATCTGGTGGTGAGCACCGAACGGCTCAATCAGGTGATCGAGCATGCCGTGGGCGACTTTACGGTGACCGTTCAGCCAGGGATGAAGGTGGCCGAGCTGAAGCAGCTTTTGGCTGAGCAGGGACAATTTTTGGCAGTGGACCCAGCCTTTGAGGAACAGGCAAGCTTGGGCGGACTGGTTTCTACGGCGGATACGGGTTCGCTGCGGCAGCGCTACGGTGGCCTGCGGGATATGCTGATTGGCGTACAGTTTGTGCGCTACGACGGGGAAGTGGCCCGAGCCGGGGGGCGCGTGGTGAAAAATGTGGCGGGCTATGACCTAATGAAGCTACTCACTGGTGCCTACGGCAGCCTGGGGATTGTCAGTGAGCTGACGTTTCGACTGTATCCAGTGCAGCCGGTATCTCGCACCCTGGTACTTTCAGGTGGATCTTCAGAGGTTGAAGCCGCGATCTCAGAGGTGCGGATGTCAGGGCTGACACCGGTCGCGTTAGATGTGCTCTCAGTGCAATTGATGGCGTCATTAGGCCAGACCGAGCGGCTGGGTCTGGTTGCTCGCTTTCAGGGCATTGAAGACGCTGTAGAGGAACAGACCGAGCGGATCCAGAAAATTGCGACGACGCACTCGATGGATTGTGTTCAGCTAGATGGGACCGCCGATAGTGATTTTTGGCAGCGCTCGGCTGAGGTAATTCGGCCCGATACGGTGCTGTGTAAGGTTGGCCTGCGACCTACCGGTATTCCTTGGCTGATAGAGCTGGCCGATGAAATTGCCCCCAGTAGTCAGCTAAGACTGTATGGCAGCAGTGGACTGGGGTGGGTACAGCTTGAGTTGACCGATGGTACAGGGGATAAACCTGTCGATGAAACGGGAGATGAATGGGTGAGTGTGTTGGAGCAGTTGCGATCGCACTGCCAGAAAAACGCGGGATTCCTCACCATTTTGCAAGCCCCTAAACCCCTTAAGGGAAAAATGGAAGTATGGGGCTACAGTGGCAATGCCCTCGGCGTGATGAAAGATATAAAAGAAAAGTTTGATCCTAATAAGTTGTTAAGCCCTGGACGGTTTGTCGGTGGACTATAAAATCAATGGGCTATATGGTCAGTAGCCTACAGAGCAGATCCATAGCACGAGAAGCTCCATGGCACGAGTCTGTAAACCCCTTATAAAGCGCCTTATCAAACAGCCTAACGACCCAGTAGGATCACAGCGAGTGTAATCCGCCGATTCACCCTTACTTTCAGGAGATTTTCAACGATGAGCATGACGCTAACGGTTCCTTCTATCAAATGCGAAGGCTGTGCCGAGACAATCACCAAAGAGATCAAAATCTATGACGCGGATGCAAACGTCAAGGTAGATGTTGAAGCTAAACAGGTAGAAGTGACCACAGACCTACCCGAGTCTTCCGTAAAACAGGTGATTACAGCAGCGGGTCATCAGGTCGCCTAAACCTCTGAAAGACAAAACACGCTACATGCTTAAACGCACGCTTCTAAGCGCACCCCCCTAAACACCCCTTCGGCAGAACAAGATATATGTCATTACGGCAATGGCTGTGGCTGAGTTTGCTGGCTTCGTTTTGGGGGGGTGCGTTTATTTTGATGGAAATTGCGCTGCCTGTATTTTCCCCTCTAGCGATTGTCAGCAGTCGGATGACGGTAGCCGCGATCGTGCTCAACGGGGTGTTATTCAGTCAGGGTCAGCGCTGGCCCAAACGGCCTGGGCTCTGGCTACAGTGCGCCGGACTTAGCCTCTTGGGCAACCTGATGCCCTTTGGCCTAGTGGTGTGGGGGCAACAGTACATCAGCGCCAGCCTGGCCTCTATTTTGATTGCGGCTGCACCGATTTTTACGGTGGTACTGGCTGTTTTTGTCTTAAAAGAACAGCTCACCCTGTCCCGTTTACTAGGTGCCCTGCTGGGGTTCGGCGGAGTGGTGGTGCTGATTGGCCCTGAGGTATTGAATGGTTTTAGTTTGCAAGGCTTGGGAGAACTGGCCATTTTGGGAGCGGCGATGTCCTATGCGCTAGCAGGCTTTTGGGGCGGACGCTTTACAGCTATCCCGGTAAAAATGCTCTCAACGATGACGGTAACCATGGGCGCATTGATAATGGTCAGCTCGCTGTTGGGCCTGGCCGTGATGCCTGGGGTGGATCTTGGCGCGCAGCTGTTGGCGCAGCCGCTGGCTGAGGAATTAACTGGCAATTTAATGGGGCACTCGATTAGCCGTTGGCCTTGGGCCGCAGGGCTGGCAATGGTCGGATTGGGCGTATTTTCAACGGCGCTGGCGTACCTGATTTACTACCGTTTACTGGGGGAAGTGGGGGTTATCAAAACATCACTGGTCTCCTTTCTCGTGCCGTTTAGCGCACTGCTGCTAGGTGCGACTTTCTTAGGAGAGCGGTTGGACGGCCCCTCTATGCTAGGCATGGTGCTGATTTTGTCGGGGTTGGCTGTACTCGATGGTCGGTTATTGAGTAGGCTACAAAGGCAAGTCTGATTTGAATTTTGATATGAGCCCCAAGAACATTATGGTGAAATGTCCCCAGTGCGAGCGGGTTTATATTGACTGGTTAACACCAGCAGTGACTGAGCGGGATACGCCTTCAACGGCGTGTTCTAAATGCGGTCATCGCTCACTGGTGTGTGAGCTCAACGAGGTGAATGGGGTGTTGCAAAAAGTTGCCAACGGGTGATTTTTCCATGGGCTGATTTTCCTGTCGGCCATCCCCACACCAACTGTTTCAAAACCTGTTTTAAATATTCACTCAAATAAAAAAAGCCCCTATTCAGCTGGTAAAGCATTGAATAGGGGCTTTGGTTTTACTCTTTGGTTTTGGTTTCTACGTCTGCTCGACCTCCAGTGAAGGATTCAGTGAAGGACTCACATATAGGGGCTAATGAATAGGGGCTTTTATTCAGCGTCTTCAGGGAGCGGTTCTGCGCCGTCACCGATGCCGCCATCGGACTCAACCGGAATGGAACCCTCCGCTTCTGGCGCCACAATGTTAGGGAGTTCCACCTCAGGTGAGCCAACTTCAGGGGCTTCACTCTCAGAGAATGGACTATTAGACTCAGCGGTAGGGGCCTCGCCACTGAAGTACTGGGCTTGCTCGCGGAGCGAAGCAGCGGGGCCAGCTTGGCCTTGCTGATCTAGCAGGTCAGCGGCTTTTAGGTAGTCTTCAACAACGGCGTCCGTGACGTCTTCAGGCAAGTCTGAGAGGTCAGTGATATCGACTGTCGAGGAAATGTAAGCCTCATTGACAGTCGATTCTGCACGGCCTAGGTAAGCGGCAGGATCGGTTTCGTCTAGGACGATCGCAGCTGTATACGCCTCGATGGCCTCAGCATAATCTTCCGAAACAGACAGTTCAAAAGCACGGCTAAAGACCACTTCGTATTCACTAGAAGGGCGAACTTCGATTTGGTAGTTACCACCCTCACCAGAGAATGAGCTAGCCACCGCGCTGTAGGTGCCGCTTTCTGGCAGTTCAATCACGATGGTGGAATTGAGCGTACCGCCGTAATCATCGTTAGAGGTAATGTCTTCACCATCGGGGCCTTTGAGCAAAAGGGTAGTGTCAAAATCTTCGCTTTGCAGCTCAATCGTCATCGACTGCCCCGCTTCGCCATCAAAGGTGTAGGAATCTGCCATGGGGGCCAAGGTTCCCTGCTGCTGTAGGAGTGCTTGGGCCAATGCAGCCCTATGGGCAATCCCAGCAACGCCTGTCAGCACAGCAGCTGCCAGCAAGCCCTTCGTGATATTGCCGGTGATTGCGCTAGAGAGGACGTTGGCCAATGGCCCTTTATTAGATTTCATAACTCAGATTTTTCCTGTTAGGTTTTCCAGTGCTGATGGTTTCAGTACTGATGACTGGCCCAATGATTGGCTCGATGATTGGCCTGCTAATTGGCCCAGTAATTGGCCCATGCGGCACTACCCTAATTCATGCGTGGGTATTTCACAAATCCAAGGTACTCATTCATTAAGCTGTATTAGGGCGTTGTGGGACACTATGGTAGCTGTCTTGGATAAAGCCCATTGCGATGGGCCACGGGTAGCAAACAATTCAGCGGTCAAAATAGAAAGCTCAGATAGAAAAAGAAGACATTAAAGAAAGAAAGGGTCATCAGACGTTGAAGACGTTGAAAAGGAGCGAAAGACTAGTGACAAGATTGTTAGCAACAGGAATGTTACTGGTAGGGTCTGTTTTTTCGAGGCGTGCCTGGGCCAATATACCCGTGACAAATCCGCCCGTGACAAATATGCCCGTGATAACCGTACCCATAACAACTGCGCCCATAGCAAATACACCGACCACTGACGGGGCCACTGATGGGGACAGTGGCGTGGGTGCCACAGACACCGCAACGGACACCGCCACAGACACTGCAAATGATATCGAAACCGAGGTAGAAATCGATGTCATAGAGTTCGCTGACGATGATATTCCAGAAGAAATTTTGCGCACTGAAATTATTACCGCAGCGCGATCACCCCTGACCGGAGAGCCCCTCAGCGCCGCTGAATATGCCCAGCTACTAGAAACGCTAGAAGCCCCTGCTGGGGGGACACTGGTGAGTCAAGATATTCAGTATCTATTTTTTCTGCTTGAACTTCGACGGAGGCTAAAGCCGATCTTGCCGTTCATTAAATAAGGCTTTCTATCCCCCATATAACTAGAGATTATTTATAAAGAGAGCTTTAAAGTTACTAAGCTTTGTTAAGCTAACAGACATATCAAAATAGCCGATTAAATCAGAAGTCAGCTACATCGCGCTGCTAGCGCTCGCTCTGTAGCGACTGAAAGTTTCACTAATCGTTGTTTGGCAGGCGCTTGGGCTAATGGCCTAGAGTCCGCACTCCGCGTTTTGTGTTGTTTTGCCCCTTCTTGGGGACTGATCTCAGTCATCCAGGACTGATAACCTTTCATAACGAGGCTATGGGGTCTTATGGTGAAAGGGGTTTGTTAACAGAGCGCTCATTAATTGCTTTGAGCGCGCTTTTCAGGCAACCTCATCATCCCAGTTTCAAATCAAAACCTTCAAATCAAAACTTACGCGGGTCAGGTAGTTTATATGTCGTCAACGATTGCTCTTGAGCAAATTGAGCGGATTGTTTGGAATCAACACCAAAATCCTTTTGAGGTCCTGGGGCCACACCCAGTGGATCAAGACGGCAAGCAAGCTTGGGTGGTGCGGACCTATTTACCAAAAGCGGATGCTGCCTGGGTAATGCTGCCCGATGCCCGCAAAGAATATGCGATGCAAAACGATCAGCATCCCAATTTCTTTGAAGCCATCATCGATACCCCAGAGCTGGCCAACTATCAAATTCGCTACAAAGAAGGGGCCTGCGAACACGTTGTTTACGATCCCTACGCCTTTAAATCACCTGAAATTACCGACTTCGATGTGCACCTGTTCGGTGAGGGCAATCACCAGCGCATCTACGAAAAAATGGGCGCACACCCCATCGTAAAAGACGGGATTGCCGGGGTGTACTTTGCCGTATGGGCACCTAATGCACGCAACATTTCAATCATTGGCGACTTTAATCACTGGGATGGTCGCCAGTACCAAATGCGCAAAGGCGGCGGCGGCATTTGGGATTTATTTATCCCTCAGCTGAAAGTAGGCGATACCTACAAGTACGAAATTAAGAACCACGAAGGCCACATTTACGAAAAGTCGGATCCTTACGGTTTCCAGCAGGAAGTGCGGCCCAAAACAGCCTCCGTCGTTGCTGACCTAAGCACCTACACATGGGCCGATGATGACTGGATGGAGCACCGCCGGCAAACCGATGCCATGAGCCAGCCAATTTCGGTGTACGAGCTGCACCTTGGCTCCTGGATGCATGCCCCTTCAGCAGAACCTGCCAAAAATGCAGACGGCACCGATGCCCCCGTTGTCACCGTGGCCGATCTCAAACCTGGGGCCCGGTTCTTGACCTACCGGGAACTTGCTAGCAAGCTGATTCCCTACGTCAAAGAAATGGGCTTTACCCACATTGAGGTGATGCCGATTGCAGAGCACCCCTTTGATGGGTCGTGGGGCTACCAAGTCACCGGATATTTTGCGGTCACCTCCCGCTACGGCACCCCCGCGGACTTTATGTACTTCGTCGATCAGTGTCACCAAAACGGCATTGGCATCATTGTGGACTGGGTCCCTGGTCACTTTCCCAAAGATGGCCATGGCTTACCGTTCTTTGATGGCACGCACCTGTACGAACATGCCGACCCCCGACGCGGTGAGCACAAGGAGTGGGGCACGCTGGTATTCAACTATGGCCGCAATGAGGTGCGCAATTTCTTAATTGCCAATGCCCTCTTCTGGTTCGACAAGTACCACATCGATGGCATTCGAGTCGATGCCGTCGCCTCCATGCTGTACCTGGACTACAACCGCGAGCCCGGTGAATGGGTTGCCAACGAATACGGCGGTAGAGAGAACATTGAGGCGGCAGAATGTCTCAAGCAAGTCAACCATGTGCTCTTTAGCCATTACCCTGGGGCCCTTTCCATTGCGGAAGAATCCACCTCCTGGCCAATGGTCTCCTGGCCAACCTATGTGGGTGGCTTAGGCTTCAACCTCAAGTGGAACATGGGCTGGATGAACGACATGCTCGATTACTTCGAGATGGACCCCTGGTTCAGACAGTTCCACCAAAACAACATCACGTTCAGTATTTGGTACGCCTTCAGTGAGAACTTTATGCTGGCGCTCTCCCACGATGAGGTAGTGCACGGCAAGAGCAACATGATTGGCAAAATGCCTGGTGATGATTGGCAAAAAATGGCCAACCTACGCGCCCTGTTTGCCTACATGTACGCCCACCCCGGTAAAAAGACCCTATTTATGGGCATGGAATTTGGCCAGTGGAGTGAGTGGAATGTCTGGGGTGACTTGGAATGGCATCTGTTGCAGTTTGACCCCCACAAAAATCTGAAGCACTGCATTGAGCGGTTGAATTATCTCTATCGCCGAGAGCCCGCCCTATACACCCAAGACTTCTCCCAGGAAGGCTTTGAATGGGTGGACTGTAGTGATAATAAGCACAGCGTGGTGTCGTTCCTGCGTCGAGATAAAGAGAGTGATGAGTTTATTCTCACGGTGTGTAATTTCACACCTCAGCCACACAGTCACTACCGCGTTGGCGTTCCCACTAAGGGCTACTACCGAGAGATCTTTAACAGTGATGCTAAAGAATTTGGCGGGGCCAATATTGGCAACTTGGGTGGCAAATGGTCAGATGATTGGGCTTTCCACAACCGTCCTTACTCGCTAGACCTCACCTTGCCACCGCTGAGCGTGATCATGATGAAGCTGGATGTGCAGAAAACCCAGACTGCACTATCAGCAGAGAGTAACGCAGGGTAAGTAACGGCTTGATACTGGCTTGGGGCTTGTTTGCGATCGCATTGACAACGAGTCAAACATCGCAAATAACGTGAGCAAAGATAACAGGTTACAGGTCGAGGCTATCACCATCGAGCGTAAGTGAATCAGGAATGAGCGTTTTGACAATGGGGAGCGTCACCCCAGGCAGGAAATCCCCATTGTCTGGTTCACTCATGTCTGACTGATGGATATTTGACTCACTGACGCCTAGTTCACCCATGCGCTCTGATGGGTTCACGGTGCTTAATTGACCGAGGGGATTGATAGCAGAAACCTGTGAGGGCTCGGTTTGATGAGTCGTCATCCTCGCGCCCACTCGGTCAGCCAAAAGCTGACCGATGCTGTCAGCAAGCTGTTCCAACTCCGGCGAACTAAGTTGAGCAGCCGCGTCTAGAAACTGTTCCAGCGTGATACTTGTTGTGATTTGAACGGTCGCCATGCAGTGAGATTTCACCTCATATGATTTTGTCTCTGATGATTCCATCTCTATAATTAAGGAGATTTTGGCCTTTTGGGAAATTTTACAGCTATTCTAGGTTCATTAGATTCCATTAGGTCTTGCTAACAACAATTTATCTTTCCTATCTGTTATTTCCTGATTCAGCTCAAGTCTCTCCACCTCCTTAAAAGTGATATGAAATTGGGGTTAATGGAGGAGATGTCAATATGACAGGTTCCTAATCTTGCTAGGCATAGCAGGGTTCGCTAACATGAAGCCTGTCAAGAAAGTCTCTTCTCTGAAGAGATAAAGGCTTACTAACGATTAAAGACCGTGGATGTAAAGACCGTGGATGTAAAGGCTATGGTTAGGACGACTATGGCTTGAAAGACGATGCCTTAGGGTTAAGATTAGGAAAGGTGATATTTCACACTTCGCAAGGTCGCAGTGATTGGTATGCTGCATGAAAGTGTGCATAAAAGTTTATCGAACAAAATGCTATTGGCTGCATGGTCATGTCTTATACCTCTATTACAGTGGCTTCAGCATTGATCTATCTGGTAAGTTGTACACCATCCGTGCCTTGCTTTGATGATGTTTATCGACAAGTAACGCCTAAGACCATTCAGTTAGGAAGACCTATTTCGCCGGTAGTAGGTAAGCCAATCATGACAGTCACGGGTAAGGTTCAGGCGGTACAAATGGAGAAAACGCTACCTACCGGTGTCGTACCCAAGGAAAGAAAGCCAGTGACGGCAACGTCACAGGTTCGGACTTCACAAGCTAACCAAAGTAACCGCATTGTCATGGATCAAGCTCATCTGAATACATTAGGTTTGGTTGAGTATGCAGTAGAAGATCCTTTTGAGAAAACAACAAACACCTTTCGCGGTGTTTTATTTCGGGACTTGCTTGAGCTATGGCAAGTGGCACCTGACGCAAAGATGCTGACCATCACTGCACTCGATGATTATCAAGTGCAAGTTCCTATTTCTATATTGAAAGAATATCCCATTTTGTTAGCGCATCAGCAAAATGGGGAGATGATGACCAGAGACTATCGTGGTCCGGCGATGTTAGTTACCCCGCTGACACAATATCCATCGGTAAAAGAGCTCTCTGATCGGCATCAGTGGATTTGGCAAATTACCAAGATTCATGTGGAATGAATGGCTTAGTATCTGGATTTCGAACCGTATGGGAACATCTCTTTGCCCTCAAAGAAGTAGGTTCAAATCGGTCGCGAAAGAGATTATTTTTTGAAAATTCTGTCGTCATTTTCATCTTTTTTCTGTTGAGCTCGTCCATATTTTTGGGCGGCCAAAGGCTACAGTTTCACATGCAAAGGCAAACAACGTTCCTTGAAGATGAACTCATTATTGAGACCCATGCGTTCAATCAATTGCATCGTGAAGTACTTCGAATTGAGTCGTTTTTGGCCTCTTCAGAGGGCTCGTTAGATCATGAGACACTAGCCCTGCATCTTGACTTGGTGCAGAGTCGCATCACAATTGTTCAAAAAGGGCTCACCAAAGGCCAAGCAGGCATGAACTCGGACGATAGAATCGCCCCCGAGGTAAAAATCATGATGGAAAATTGGCAGCTAATTAAGCAACAAATTTTACTCTTTAAGCAAGCCCCTGAAGACCCTGATTTGATAGAGTCGGTACGATTTCGACTAGATGCCTTAGAGATAGAAATAAACCGATTAAACATTCTCAACAGTCGTCAGCATTGGATAGATTATGAGGGTTTAATTAATTACCAAACAATAGCCCTGAATGTTCTTTTAGTTTTGCTAACCTCTTTTTTCTTTTTGGGAACATTGTTTGCCCTGTACGCCCTTAGATTTTCGAAGGTGCGACAACAACTCTTAGAAAAAATGGCAAAAGCCTCAAATACTGATGATTTGACGAAAATTGCAAATCGGCGATATTTCAATCAAGTGTTACCTAAAGAATGGAATCGCATGTTGCGATATGCCAAGGGCGAAGCAGCCAATGTGACTTGGAAAGCCCTACCTTCACCGCAGTATATGGCAATCCTCCTTTGTGATGTTGATTATTTCAAACGCTACAACGACGTGTACGGTCACCAAGCAGGAGATATTTGCCTGCATACTATTGCCCAAACTTTAGATACAGTCGCGCATCGGGCGGGTGATTTTGTGGCCCGGTACGGAGGAGAGGAATTTGTTATCATCTTACAGAGTACGTCAGTCAGCGCTGCGCAGCGTTTTGCGGCGCTTTTGCACCGGCAGATTGCACAAACAGCGTTAGTGCATCCAGACTCGACAGTGAGTAACTATGTGACGTTGAGCATTGGCATTGCCGTCGGGGTACCCGCACCGGATTTTAGCCCAGAGAAGGTACTGAAGTATGCAGATGAGGCCCTCTATGAGGCCAAAGCGAGGGGCCGCAATCAATCCCGCTTACGCGTGTTTAATTTAGCCTATACCCCAAAGGCTAATGTCTCTGGTATCTGATAGATAATGAGCTTAGGGTTCGCCTGCGATAGGTGGGCTCACCATTGGCATCTTCCCGAAAAGAGCCAAATTCGTAACTGGCCTTGATATAAAAGCAGGTTGATATATAGGGAAAGCGGGTCAAAGGGACTGCATCCAGGCTTTTGCGCACACTTGCAAAGGGACGGGCCGTCGAATTTTCGAGCAGCCAGCCGAATAACCGACCCTGCCCCTCTGAATTGAGCTGGTGGCCGTAGTTATTTTGTGGCTGGGTTGCTGCTTTTTTGCTGACCTTTTTTCCGTCACGTTGCCATCAGGGGTTTGTTATGTCTCACTGGGAAAGCGCTATTAGATCTGTTGTTGTTTCATCTAGCCGTCTATCAGCAAAAATCGCCATTCCTGTACTCCCCATTTTGGCCATACCCGCCTTTACTCTGCCCGCTTTTTCGCAGGCCTCTTTAGAAGAGGGTAGGGTGTCCCAGGAGACAACAAAACCGCAGATTGAAGAAGAGATAGAAGAGATATCTGGGAAAGAAAAGAATATTCCTGATTTTTATCCTTCAGGGGCGATCGCACCCGGTTCTGACCTCATGGCCCCTGATATTGTTGAACTCGCTCGCGAAGCCGCGCTGCTAGAGCTCATATCAGTCCTGTCTGCGGACGCTCAAACTGGCAATACTCAAACTGGCAATACTCAAACAAATAGCTCCCAGCGAAAAACGCCAGGTGCTGAAGCGCTGACCGGACTCACCAGTGCCAGCCTGGAAGCAGAACTTTCAACGGTCTTACCGATGGAAGCAGGGGCGGATTTGACTGACATTGCCTCTTCGTTTCGGGTAGATCCGTCCTCAGTCCCAGCACTTAAGACCGCGCTCAATAGCAATAATCCACTCACTCAGCTCTATGCAGCAGATACCTTGTGGACATTGACAGGTGATGTTGATTTGATACTGCCGACCCTCATGTCAGTCGCAGCTTCTGGAGAGACCCAACCTCGCGAGTTGGCAATGTTGGCCCTGGCTCAACTAGGTGAAGAGGGCGCACCAGCAGGACCTGTATTAGACGAGATCATCAACAACAGTGACGCTGGAGGTGATTCCAGAACACTCAGAATTGCTCAGGATACACTGGAGTTGGTGAACAGTGAAAATCGTCCAGCGACCGTGCTGGGTATTTTAGCGAGGGAAGCGGGTAGATTAGGCGGTCTGCCGACCGTGCTGAGAGCGATTAGTGGCCTGTGGCGTTAGGCCAAAGATAAGTTGTTTTACGCCTGTGGATGCAATGCCTGTTGTAACAAGGTCAGCAAAGCACGGGTTGTAAAAGGTTTGGCTAGGGTGCCTTGAATACTCAGGGGATCAATTTGGGCCTCAGAGACATTACCCATGGCCCCCGTCATCACCACAATAGGAACCTGGGGATTCAACCGTTTCAACAATGGAATGGCCGTCCGTCCATCCATATCAGGCATCATCAAATCAATCACGACACAGCTGATCCGATCACGGTGTTCGGCCAATAGCGCGATCGCGCCAACCCCATCCGGTGCCACCAACACCTCATACCCATAAGTCTCCAACGACAGCTGCATTACCTGACAGACCGCCGGTTCATCATCCACCACCAAGACCAATTCTTGCTGGCCTTGCAACACCTCCAAAGGCACAGTCGGTGACTTCACTGAACCCGGATCTGCCGGGAGAAATACTCGAAACTGACTCCCCTGATCAATCACCGTTTGCACATCGATAAATCCCCCGTGGCTTTTTACAATTCCCAGGACCGCCGCTAGCCCCAACCCCGTGCCCTGTCCCGGATCCTTCGTGGTAAAAAACGGATCAAAAATATGCGCTAACGTCTGAGCCGGAATGCCTGTCCCCGAATCACTCACCGTCACCACCACATGGGCACCCAAGCTCGCCTCCGGATACATCTGCACATACGATTCATCAATCAACAAATTCTCCGCATGCACTCGCAACTGGCCCCCCTCAGGCATCGCATCACGGGCATTCACACACAGATTCATAAACACCTGATGCAGCTGGGTATCATCTCCTTTTACCAACCAGAGGGCTGAATCTACACCCTTCTCAAACGCAATCGAACGCGGAAGCGCCTGCCCGATAATTCGCTCAATTTCATCGAGCACCTCACCCACAGAAATAATTCGCCGCAGATCGCTGGTATCTCGTGCAAAGGCCAGAATCTGTTGAACTAGCTTAGTTCCCCGCTGGGCACTACAATTAAGCATTTCAATCAGCTGAGCCGATTGCTCATCTATGTTTGTGAGCGTGATCGGCAACAGCTGCCCGACCCCCAAAATCGGCGTCAAAATGTTGTTGAGATCGTGCGCCACCCCACTCGCCAGCGTCCCCAGACTCTCCAGCCGCTGGGCCTGCAAAAACTGAGCCTCCAACTGCTTCTTCTCGGTAATATCCATATGAACGCCCAGCATCCGCAGGGGCTTATCATCGTCACCATTGAACAGTCGACTCTTTACCGCCATCCAGCGCTCTCCGCTGGGATGCAAAATTCTAAACTCTGTTGTCAGACCCTCTCCTAAGCCAACAACCTGCCACAAAGCTTGCTTAACCGACGCGCGATCATCCTCATGTAGTGTATTAATCCAGTCGGTATAGTGACCGCCAAACGCCTCCTCGGAGACTCCGTAAAGGAGCTCTAGTTCATCACTCCAGGCCATTTCTCCTGAGCGAATGTTCCATTCAAAAATGCCAATTTTCCCGACCTTTTGGGCGAGCACCAACCGCTCTTGCACGTTTTGACGATGCAAGACCTCCTGACGAAGCTGTTGATTGGCGGTTTCTAATTCGTAAGTTCGAGCCTGAACCCTTTCTTCTAAGGCTTCGTTGGCAACCCTCAGCGCCTCAGCCTGCTGTTTACGCTCGATAGCATATTTGAGCGATCGCACCAACACCTCATGATTCATATGGCGCTTGATCAAATAGTCTTGCGCACCCTGGCGCACTGCCTCCAGCGCCAAATCAGGATTATTGGTATTTGTGAGCACCACCACCGGGACCCTCAGTGTCTCATCCAACAACCGTTCCAATGAGCCTAACCCATCGCTATCCGGCAACGTCAGGTCCAACAAAATCACATCATAGGTACTCGTTTTTAGCCGCTGTAATGCCTCCCCCAAGCGCTCCACATGGGTCAATCGAAATCTGTACAGCGGCGTGCCCGACAAAAACACCTGCATGAGTCGGGCATCGGCAGCACTATCTTCAATCAGCAGCACCCGAATGTCTGAGTTGGCAGAAACTGCCAGCGCCGAGTATCGAGGTGCCGCTGGTCGAGGGGTTGAGTCTAGGGCAGCCTCCGTCAAAACGTTGCGTTCGGTAGCGCCGCTGTCTTCAGCCAAAACTCTTCAATTCCTTGGACGATGGTAAACAGCTCAGCCAGGTTACGCGATTTGGAAATATAACAATTGACGTGCAGATCATAGGTTCTAGTAACGTCATCTTCACTCCGCGAGGTGGTCAGGACCACCACAGGAATATGCTTCAGCGCCGGATCGGCCTTAATATCGGCCAGTACCTCCCGCCCATCTTTGCGAGGCATATTGAGATCGAGCAATATCAAATCGGGCGGCTCAACCTCAGAAAACTCCCCCTCCCTGCGCAGGTACGCCATCGCCTCAATGCCATCCCTGGCAACAGTGACCTCACAAGGCGTACCTGCACTCTTAAACGCTTCTTGAATTAGACGAATATCCGCTCGATTATCTTCTATCAAGAAAATAGTCTTGCACTTGTTGTCCACTGACATGGGCGCGATCGCGACCTCCTACTGGCAATGTGAAATAGAAAGTAGACCCGGTTTCACCATCCGATTCCACCCAAATTCGGCCCCGATGACAATCCACAATCTTTTTACAAATTGCCAACCCCATCCCAGACCCTGGATACTCCTCACGGGTATGCAACCGCTGGAAAATCACGAAAATACGCTCACCAAACTGTGTATCTAAACCAATGCCGTTATCTTTTACCGAAAACAGCCACTCATCCTCCTGTCGCTCAACCCCGACATGAATCTCCGGCGGCACCCCCGGCCGCTGAAACTTAATGGCATTACCAATCAGGTTTTGGAACAGTTGCATCAGCTGCGTGCTATCGGCCACCAGCGTTGGCATCGCATCATGGGTAATCCGAGCATCTGTCTCCAGCACCCGGCCCTGCAAAATGCTCATAGCATGGGTTAAGCTCTCCTCCACATCCGTGAGCACACACTCAATACCCTGAATATCCACCTTGGAATACAGCAACACATCGTCAATCAGCACCTGCATTTGACTAACGCCATCCACCGCAAAGCTAATAAACTCCTTGGCATCCTCATCCAGCTTGTTGCCATAGCGCATTTCCAATAGCTGTACAAAGTTTGCCACCTGGTTCAGCGGCTCCTGCAAGTCATGGGAGGCCACGTAGGCAAACTTTTTCAGCTCAGCGTTAGAGCGACCTAAATCCTGCGCTAAGAGCGCCAATTCTTCAGCCTGCTTCAGCACAATATTCACCACCGCCTTGCGAAGCTCCAAGGCCGCCCGCAGCTCCACCGTTTTCCACGGCAAAGACTTCAGCTGAACAGTCTCTTTCCACAAAGAGAATGACTGTCTGGGCGAGAGTTTTAAGCCGTCGCCTGCCTCCTCTAAGGCATAAGCATTGTTCGGATCGCCTCCCCAATTCACAGTTTGCAGCACCTCCGGACGGAACCACATCACATAGCTCCGCTTAGAAATCGGAATGGCCAACAAGCCACTGGCCACATCCTTAAACCGATGAGCCTCCGAATACACCAAGGGCAACTCGTCAGTCGAGAAGACTTCATCATCACTATGTTTTTGCAGCCAGCCAACGAGCAAGCCGAGTTCATCCTCGGAGGGCGTTCGCCCTGAGAGTGTCCACTTTCCGCCGTAGAAAACGGCCGCACCACTAGCCTCTGCCAGCTCTAGTAAACTGGGATGAGATCCCATTAATCCGTCCACAAAGTAAGTGGCCTTCGTCATCGATTCCACTAAGGCCGAGCGCACCTGAGTAAGACGAATTTGATAGGCATGATCAGCCACTTCCTCGCGGGTCGAAATCTCCGAGAAAATCACCCGACCCAAAAATTCACACGCCTTGCGTAACTCATAGGGCACATGCTTAGGCGTTTTGTGGTGACAGGCAATCAACCCCCAAAGCCGATTGTCTTTCATCAAAGAAATGGTCATAGAAGAACCCACACCCATGTTGTGGAGATACTCCAGATGACAAGGATAGGCGCTGCGCAAGATAGAAAGCGTTAGATCGGTGGGCTGCCCTGTCACCGGATTCTCCGTAGGGTACAAACTCACAGGCGGCGTAGCCGCATCAGGAATCACACGAATCCAATTTGAGAGAAACATCTGCCGTGCTGTAACCGGAATATCCGACTCAGGAAAGTGAAGCCCCAAGTAAGATTCCATCTCATCTAGCTTCTCCTCAGCCAGCACCTCACCGTGATCGTCATCATCAAATTGATAAAGCATAACCCGGTCAAACCCGGTCACTTTACGCACTTCTTTCACGATCACCCGACAAAATTCCCGTAGGTCGGCCGTACTGTCTAACCGGCCTACCGAGGCCCTTGCTAGATGGTAAAAGCTAAGAAATGGAATACTCTCATCGCTCAGTGCAGGCTCTAGCTCCAACACAATAAAGCCGTCTTTACTCTTATGAAAAACGGCATCAAAGACCTGATAGTCATCGTTATAGGCGTCAACGCCTCGGCGCACCCATACCTTAACTGGATTAATAGCCTCTAAATTATCGCGGCTTAGGCCCACCTTAAATTGTTCAACCTGGAAAGGATCTAAAATATCATCCAACCCTTTACCAACCAATGCATCAGGCTGCTGCCCCAGTGATTGAGAAGTATTACAACTGGCCTGCAAAATTTTAAGCGTCACAGGATCAAGCACCAAGACAACCCCATAAGCCTGAATTTCTGTCAGATGATGGATCGATGGCTGTTTTAGGGCCAACAGATGGGCAGATGGAAGCGTATTAACCTGTGTCGAAAGGTGTGTTGTAACCATAGAACGAGACCCATCGTAGGAGAGATGTTTATCAGTGCCTGAGACTAGTTGTTTGAGGCTTATAGGACTCAAGAGTACTGCGATAAACCACAATGACTCAGCTTGTAATTATTAAATAAATTGGAAATCACTGAAAAGCTCTATCCACAACACTTATAGCGCTTTAGAAGAAATGTATCCAAACAACTATTCCATGTGATTGCACACTAAATATGACTTTTATTTAGGTAAGTACAAATTAACCTGAGCGCTTACTTTGCTGGCAACGTCACAATGTTAAACCAAAAAGATTCCACTGCTCTGACCACCTCATCTAGATGGTCCAAGTCCTGCGGTTTGATCACATAGCAATTGCACTGGTGTTGGTAGCTAGCAAGTATCGCATCACTATCTGCCAAGTGGGTCAGTACAACAATCGGAATTCGCCGCAAAGAAACATCGGCCTTGACCATACTTAGAACAGTAGCGCCGGCCCCATCGGTAAGGTGCACATTCAATAGGATAAAATCTGGGCGCTTTGCCTGAGCGTAGTCGCCACGCCGATACAAATAGTCGAGACCTTGTTCGGCCGTCTGCATCACCACCACATTGCTCAACGTCTTACTCTCAGCCAACACCCGCTCAATTACCTGTAGGTGATATTGCTGATCTTCAATCACCAAAACTAGTAATTTATGTTCCCTCTCTGCCATCAGTTATCCCTACAACAAATGCTGGTTACATTGAACTCTATTATCAAAAACGATGTTACCGTTTTTTAGGGCAAATCAATTGACGCTAATCTTTGCCACCCCAAAAATATCGGGCTAAATCATGCCAACCTCGGATGGCTAAGACACTTTTTGAGACCAACCGCCACCATATATTCAAAACTCCATTATTTTCAGCCCGTGTATTTTCAGCAAATATACGTAGAGCCATGTCAGTCATGAAAAGGGATAGCTAGGCAAGCCTCAGCACTATGGAAACTGACTTAGGGAATGTACCAGAGCGACTGTAAATCAGAGCAGAAAAATGCCTCAGGGCCTTTTATATTAGTCGTTTTAGGTTTTGTAACGCCAAAAATCACCAAACCCAATTTCGAATAGGCCTACAAGACCTTTAGGTTCTCTTTTAACAACAACGCTTTTGTATAAGGTTCAGTTTCTACAACTATTCTAGAATCTTCAAAAACGAGCAGAGAATGCCGAATTTTAGGGGATAAATAGTTTTAAAGCGAATGTATT
>JBCDAG010000115.1:0-18301 GCA_039186165.1 Cyanobacteria bacterium P01_F01_bin.53 | reverse complement strand
TACCAAAGAAGACGCTGACAAGAAATTAGGAAAGCATTACATTTGACGTTGCATAATTAATTATTTTCTGTACTAGTGCTAAGGGCTGTGCTTCTTCAGGGTGAAAGCCTCTTAAGATAATTGACTGACCGATATTAAAGGGCGTTTGCGTTTTATCTAAAATAAGGTCCGACGGCATGGCGACACCTAAAAAGGCCACCGTTAAGCGTCTGTATTTTGCGTCGTCAACCCGGTGGTTGTAAAAAGCTCGGATCAGGGCAAAAAAGTCATCCAGACAAAAGTCTTGGCTGAGGATGCGATCAATTTCGTCAATAAAGATGACAATGTCTCCAGAAATTTCTGTCAGGACAATTTCATCTATGAAGACTTGGAATCTTTGAATAGGTGCGAGGAGATCTCGTTGCGATCGCCACCATTGCCGCCAGTTAATGCGATCGCTGAGCTGAAGACTGCCGACCAGTGCATTCACCAGTCCCGCATACCACTTTTCGGGGGTGACGCCCTGCCTGCCAATGCCGGATAAATCGACAAAGCCGCAGGTGACACCTTGGGCCTGTAATCGCTGCATGGTCCGTACTCGCAAGCTCGACTTTCCCATTTGTCGCGCATTGAGCACATAGCAATACTCACGGGCACTCAAGGCCTGGTAAAATTCAGCGTCTGCCTGCCGGGTTATGTAGCTATTGGCATCTCCCGGCAGGCTCCCGCCCACTTGATAATCGCAAGTTGTGTGAGGTCTCGACATGAGGGCTACACATTATTCATCAGAAATATCTTCATCGCATAGTGCCTGTCCTGGTTCGACATGGCCACATTCGGCCCTAAATGTATCATGGCACTCTCCCGCACTGGTGGTACCACAGCCACAGAGAAAAACCCCTGAGCCTAGCCGCTGACACTCAATGCCTGTGATATCGATAGGTGCGGCAAATGTGCCGTTTGTTGTGGGTAGTTGACGGTCTGAATTTTGATTTTCTGTGCTGGTTGTTTCTACGCGTTGAATTCTCCCGGATGTTCTGGTGGCTGATTGGGCAAAAGCGGTGGGGGCCAGTGTTGTTTGAATGCTGAGTAAGATGACGCCGAGAGCTGCCTGGGAGAGGATTTGAGTATTCGTCATGATGTGTTTGCCTGGTTAAAAGTTTGTTTCTTGTGAGGGGAAGCGTTAACGGTGTGTTGTTGCTTGCCTTCGATGAAACAAGTATCTGAATGAATGGGATCTGGAAGCAGGGGAGTAAAGTCAGGTAAATGCCGGGCCAATTATCAGGGCATATCGGTTGAGAAAATAGGATTAAATCAGGTGGTGATGCTTAAAACCCGACGGAAGTAGTCCTGATACAAGCTACAGCTGGGTGTTACGTGGTTATCTACCTGATGAATCAAGCCCATGCTGCGTAGTTTGTAAGTCTGTATAGAGCCTAGCTCTACAGGGGTTGAGGCCTTGACGACTTGCTGCAGGGCTGAGGCGAGCTCGGGCGAGCGACTGACTATTTCCAAATATCGCCGTAGATGGGCAATGTAAATGCCTGATTCGCTTGCGGCATTTTGGAGCAATGTTTCCAGGGGAATAGGCGATACCCGCAGCTTGTAGAGTGCAAGCCGGATTAAATATGGGTGCCCGCCGACCCGCTGGGTCAAAATCTCAATTTGAGCTGCGCTGAGTGCTAGGTCATGCAGTTGTGCTAGCTGAGCTACTTGCTCTTGGTTAAAGGCACGTAGCTCAATGGGGACGCCTGCGTTGAAAGGCGATTGGTTGATATCTAAAGGGATATAGACTTCTGTGGAGTGGGCGATTACCAAGTGCAGTCGTTGCCATAGGGGCGACACTTTTCCCTTTTCGTGCCAGCAGCGCAGCATACCGAGCACGTCTTCGGCCATTTCTGGATAGGGAAATAGTCGGTCAATATCGTCTAAGCCTAGGGTGATAGGGGCTGGGGTGGCGGGTAATAGGTACTCTTCAAAGTAGGCGGTGCAGTTATCGTTACTGCCTAAAATATCGGTGTCCCAGTAGTCGTTGACCTTATTTTCTAGGCCGAGTTTTTGAGTGGTGATCGCACAGAGTCGTCGTAAAAACTTATCCAAGTCTTTTAGCAGTGCACGGGCACAGTTTCCCAAGTCTAAATACACCACCGGCCCGACGTTCTCGTTGGCTTCGGCCAAAATCCGATTCATTAAGGACGTTTTTCCCATGAGCTTAGGCGCTTTGATGCGAATCAGGGCACCGGGTTGCTTCACGGTTTGATAGCACAGCGTTTCTACGCCGGGCCGAGTGAGATAAAAGGGTGACTGAAGGGCAACGGCACCTTCGGGAAATGGGAGTGCGGCAGCTGTGTTAGGAGATGACTTAGGTTTAGTGTCTGTTGGGATGTGTGATGACGAAGCTGTTGCTGTGGGTGCTGTTTTTTCAAGACTGTTGGCGTTTTTGTCAGTTTCTGGTTCAGCTGTCTCTAGTTCAGGCGTCTCTGGTTTAGCTATCTCTAGTTCAGCATAGGCCCGCCGTAGGGCCTCTCGGAAGTTGCGTTTGGTAACGCGTTCGCCGAGTGCCTGAGAGAGCTTTCGCCACAGCTTATTGCCGATGTCTTTATTGAGATACTCTGTGCTGTAGCCATACTGCTCAGCCATTTGATCATAGGTTTTGCCCTCCCACGATGCTGACAGGACCGTGACCTCTATATCGCTAAGATGCTTATCTGTATGGGCAAAGACCGTCTTATCAGCCGCTGTTTGTGCATCGTTCCACGAAAAGACTACTGACTCAGGCATACCGTTACTTAAATGGGATTGGCGCGTCTGGTGACGCTACTCGTTTGACCTTAATAAAAAGGTGGGCTGTGTGGGTAGTCCTCAGCAGGGTACTTTCGTTAACACTCCTTATTTAACCTGATTTACGGTCGCTTCCTATGAAAATCAATATTTATGCAAACAAGGAAATCCTGATTTTATTCCCCTAGTCATTCAAAAAAAATCTGGACAGACTGTTTTTAAGACGACACGTTAAAACACCGCTTGTGTTTTGTTGATAAGACTGTTGGACAGAGAAATCGAACTAGACAATAAAACCAGAAAATCGAACTGGAAAATCGAACTATGCGCCCCAAATTTGCGAAGACGAACCAAAAGACTGATAAAAACAGGATCAATAACAACAAGACAACTAGCAACAAGACCCATAACAACAAGATGCTATGTAACGCTGCCAAGTCCTTGTCATGGGCAGCTCGCCTTTGTGCCCTTAGCCTGCCTTTGCTCACTGCACTACCCCTATCGGCCCAAGCGATTGACCCACCCGAATCTCGTGGTAGCTGCCACAGTAGCATTAACGCAGCTGTCGATTCTTTGGCAAAGGCCGCAGCAGTTGAGACCAGTATTCCGGGGATGACGATTGCTATCACCAAAGATGGACAGCTGGTGTGTAATAAGGCCTTTGGCTATGCCAACTGGGCGGAGAAAACGCCCATGCAGCCGGAGAGCCGTTCACAAATTGGCAGTAACACTAAGGTGCTGAATGCGATCGCCATGATGAAGCTGATTCAGGATCGCAGTAATGTTAGCCTGACGACCCCGGTGTATGGCAGTAACGGTATTCTCAATGATGCTGACTACCAGAATGCGATCGTTCAGGGGACGCGGCGGCACTATCCCATGGTGGGCTTAGCCATTGGGAACAACAATCGCGTGAATGCTTGGTACAGCGATGGCCAGTATACGATTGGTAGCGCTAGTGATTTGGATGAGCATCGGGAGGCGCAAGCCTTTAGCTTGCCGTCTGGAAAGAGTATGGCTGATGTGGTTGCGATCGCCCGAGGTGGCCCTCAAAACCACGTGTATTCCTGGTACATGGACGGTAGCTATAGCATTGGTACGGCGAGTGACCTTGATGCGCACGGTAATTTTCTGCGCAGGGATGGGTCTTTTAAAATTGCGAGTGGCCGTAGAAAAAGCACCATTGCGGGTATCGCTGTGAATACCACCGGTGACACTTTTTACGCTTACTATCACGATGGCACCGTGAGTGCGGGCGACTCTCCTGAAAACTTGACCAATCGCTGGGATAGCCCTAGGGAATACAGCGTGCCGGGGCAGCAGCAGCGGCGTTACAACATTGTTGATATTGCACACTCTGCAAATGGCAATACCCTTGCTTGGTACAGCGGCGGCAAGGCTAGCCGAGGAACCGCGACGAACTTAAGTGCCCATACCGAGCCCTTTGACTATACTCGCCGGCCCGTGACCGGGAGTCGGGCGAACCAGATTGCCGAATATGAAAGCATTGAGGTTCGCCATCTGCTGAGTCATACGTCAGGCATTTCTGGTAGTGGTGATTCGCCACAAGCTGCGATCAAATACGGCGTTGACGATTACGATAAACAGACCAATCCTCTTCCGTACAAACTCTCGAATTTGTACGTGCTGAGTACGCGAGCGTTGTTGGCTAATGTGGGCACCCAATATTCCTATTCCAACCATGGCATGGGATTGGTGGGGCACTTGGTAGAAGAACTCACCGGGCAGGATTGGTACGAGTATTTGCGTGCCAATATTCTGTTGCCAGCAGGGGCTGACAATATTGTGCCAAGGGGGCTGTATCAAGATGTTGCGCTCGATGCCAACCCGCATAATCTCAGAAAAGACGGTACCATTCGCACCCAAGGGCTAGAAACCCATAACCACTCAGGCAGTGCGGCAGGCTCGCTCAAAGCCAGCGCCGCAGATCTGGCGCGAGTGATGGTGGCTACCGATGGCCTGAACAACCATCCGGACGTTCTCTCGGCGCAAACAGTGGCGACGATGGAGTCACGGCCCTTCCCTTCGGTGACTTCACGGCAGGCCCACGGCTGGGGCGTGAAGTGTGACGATAGTAGCTGTAATAATCGTAGGCTGAGTCACAATGGTAGGACCGGTGGCGGTACTTCGTATATCGCTAAGTACCAAGGCAGTGAGATTGATAATGTCACGGTTGATGGCATTAACGTTGCGGTTGTGAGCAATAGTGGTGATGCCAAAACGAGCAATCTTAGGAGGCTCGCCCATGACTTGGCTGTTCAGGCTGCGGGGAGTTCTGTGCCTATTAGCTACGACCTGTTTGTACCCGGTAGTGGAACATTGGGTATAGAGGCTCAGTAGCTGTCCAGATTGCCTGACAACCGTTAGTCAGGTTGATAATTGGTCAAAACTGATAGTGGTCGGCTATCGCCTAACCTATTGTGACTTTAGTTTAGGTGATAGCCTGGTACATTATCCGTTCGTTGCGTTATTCAAAGTCGGCTATGCCATCCTCCCTCGACGTTAAAAAGCAGTACGGCTTGCGCAGTAACTGGCGAGGGGGGCTGGCGTTAGGGAGAGATGTGTTGTTGTTGGCGATCGCACTCTTTGTCGCCATGAACTACAGCAGTAATGTGCTCATTGCCATTGGCATTATTTGGTTCATCGGAATGCTACAGTTCGCCATGGGCGAGTCCTTATTGCATGAGGCGAGTCATGGCAATTTGTTTGCGAGTGTGTGGCTGAATAGCCTCGTGGGGAATGTGATTGGCTTTGCTATTTTTACGACGATGGATGCGTGGAGAAAAGAGCACAGTGTTCACCATGGGCATTTGCTTTCTGCGGAGGACCATCTGAGTACGGACTATGTTAATTACCGGCTGTATAAGGGATATCATCCTTTTGTTATCTGGGTTGCTCAGCCTGTTTTGGGTTGGGTTGGGTGGCAGTGGGCGGTGAGTGAGGTGCCTGCACTTTTTAAGCATTGGGGTGTTTTTGTTTTTTATAGTTTGTTGGGGTTGTTCTGTTACTTTACAAATACGCTGACTGTCCTTTTTATTTACTGGCTTTTGCCGTTGGTGTGGGCATATTCCTCTATTTTATACTGGTCGGAAATAACAGATCATTACCTGGCCAAGTCAGAAACAAGATCGAATTTGTCACTGTTTTGGAATGTGATGTTTCACAATGGTGGATACCACTGGGTTCATCATCAGTATCCTTTTATCCCCTGGTATTTGCTTCCAAAGGCAGATGAGGCATTAACGCCTGCGACTACGGATTCGGTGGGCGGTTGGTGGGAAATGTATCAGGTGATGGTGGCTGATTATCGACAGGGTGCAACCAGGTAACGGATTTGCTACCTTATGACTGGCTACCGTATGACCGTGATGACATATGGCTATGATGAAATCGATTCAAAGGGGTGTTCGCCTGAATCGCCGTATTAGTGTGACGGTGCCGGTGCCACCTGCGATCGCAAGGGAGAATCTGATATCGGCACTTGCTGAGCCCGTCATTCTCTCGGGGAAGTATCAAGTCACGCGTCGCTATTGGGGTAATCTTAGCCACGATCGGCTTAGGTTCCATGGGCCTAGGGATGCGTACAATTGCCAGATTTGCTTTTTTCTAGAGGGGCTGTTGCACGATGGAAATTCGGAAGGCAACTCTGGAAATGGTTCTAGAACTGGCTCTGAAAGTGACTTGGAAACAATGTTTCAGGGCAACTTGTATGTCAGCCGTGTAAATGTTGTTCAAACGCTGGCTGCCATCATCATTATTTTCACTGTTTTGGGTGTGATGATGCGGGGGGCAGCGATTCCTATCGGGCTAATTTTTACCGGATTTATTTACGGAATGACGCAGTGGCATTGCCAGTATTATTCGAAGGAGATCACTCGGTTAGTGGGTGACTTGATGCTGAAGGGTGCGCCACAATCCCAAGCGTAAATGCCGCTCTTAAGGGTCTTGCCTTTTGGGCAAGCTCAAAGGCTCGTCAGCGGGTGAAAGGCTTGTACAGATTGTTTCCAGGGTGATGATTCGTTCTTCTAGGGAGCGTATGGTTTGAGTGAGTCGAAGGTCTTCTTGGTGCCGTTTTTCGGGGGCGAGCCAGATGGCGGCTGTGCCACCGCCTGCGCCGAGCATCACGAGCAAGGGCAAAATAACGCCACTTCCCGAAATAGCTACTAAGGGAATGCAGAGGGCTAACATACCCACAGCGCAGCTCCAAATGGCCGTCGTTGCCTGAACTTTTGGATGTTTTGGGGTGGACTTGCGACCCATTTTTCAAGCCTCCAAGTTAAGGATTATGCCTTACCTTAGCAAGTGGGGAAAAAGACGGTGCCCTATTGAAATAATGTGCAGGACTTGGGGTAATGGCTTGGTGCTGAAGGCGATTGCTGAAGGCGGTGCTGAAAGAGTAGGGCCACTGGTAGCTGGCAATGTTTAAAACTACTGGTGCGGGTACCACGTTAAAGGCCGATAAAGCACTATGCTGGCTGTGATATCCCCCTGAAAATGCCCCTTATTATCTGACTATGAGCCGTGATGCCCTGATTGTCGGAATTAATCAGTATCAGCACCTGAGGCCACTGGCGTCACCTGCGTTGGATGCGGAGGCGATCGCCCAACGCCTTGAGCAAGATGGTGAGTTTCGTATTCAGCGAATACCAGAATTTATTGACCCGAATCAAGGCAATAAGCCTGCGGTCCCCGCTGCACAGCCAGTTTCGCTGAGACAGCTGGAGCAGGCTCTAGAAAGATTATTTTTACCGGGCAGTAGCCAGGCTCCGGAAACGGCGCTGTTTTACTTTTCGGGGCATGGCATTCCGGATAGAAAGGGGGATGAAAAGGGGTATTTGGCGGCCAGTGATACGCATCCGGGGGTGCCTCGTTCGGGGCTGTCGTTACGATGGTTGCAATGGCTGCTGTCGGAGAGTGCGGTGAAGCAGCAGATTATTTGGTTGGACTGTTGTCATAGCGGCTCGTTAATGGTGAATGTGGGGGCTGCTAACCCAGGGAATGGGGAGAGCCGAGACCGGTGTTTTATTGCGTCTTCTCGTGATTTTGAAAGCTCGTGGGAGGATTTGAATAGTCCCTATAGCGTGATGACGAAGGCGTTGCTCGATGGGCTAGATCCAACACGGTTGCCGGGGCGGTGGATGGATACTTTGGCCTTGGTGGACTATGTTAATCAGGCGCTGAAGGGTGAATTTCAAACGCCGGTGTTTACCAATTTTGGTGAGGCGATTAAGCTAACCCGGAGTTGGCAGGTTGAGGAGCAAAGAACGGATGCCGCTGTTGTCGATAGTGGCATTTGCCCGTATAAGGGGTTGGAGTTTTTTGATTGGAAGGGAGAAGATCCTAAGTATTTCTTTGGCCGGGAACGGTTGATTGGGCAATTGTTGGACCATGTGAGAACACATTCTTTTTTGGCCTTGGTAGGTGCCTCGGGTAATGGGAAATCTTCAGTGTTACGGGCGGGGCTACTGCATCAGCTGACGCTGGGACGACGGATTGCGGGGAGTGATGAGTGGCAGATATTGGTGATGCAGCCAGATGCTGAGCCGATGAAAAATTTGGCGGCGGCTTTTGTGCCGGAGGAAGGTTCGCAGCTGGATCGAGCGGAGGCGATTAGGTGGGCGGCAGGACTCTTGGAAGAAGGGGGTGCAGGGTTAGCGCGATTGATCCAAGGGTCTACTGCACCGAGAACGTTGTTAGTGATTGATCAGTTTGAGGAAGTTTTTACACGGTGTGAGCGGGCTGAGGAGCGGGCTGAGTTTTTTGAGTGTTTAATGGGGGCATTGAACACGGAGAAAACGAAGCTGTGTGTGGTGATTGCGATGCGGGCTGATTTTGTAGGGAAGTGCCTGGAGCAGGACTATAGCGGGCTGGCCCAGCGCCTATCTGTGAATATCATCAGCGTATTACCACTGACTAAAGATGAACTGAGGGGTGCGTTTGTAAGCCTGCTGAGCGGGTGAGCCTAGCCGTAGAGCCAGCGCTGGTGACGGAAATCTTGAACGATATTCAGGATGCGCCGGGGAGTTTGCCATTGTTGCAATACACGCTGAAGGAGCTGTGGCAACGACGGCAGGCGGGGACACTAACGCTTGAGACTTATCAAGCGTTGGGTGGGATAAATGGCACGTTGGATAAACGGGCAACTGAGATTTACAACAGCTTTGATAGTGACCAACAGCGGACGGTTCAGCATATTTTTCAACAACTGACTCAGTTAGGCGAGGGTACGGAAGATACCCGCAGGCGGGTGTTCTTAGAGAATCTGGTTGCTGAACCTCTGCATCCTTCGTCGCGGGTGCAGGTCGTGATTGATAAATTATCGGATAAAGACAATCGGCTGCTGGTAACTAGTGAAGTGGTGGGTAAGGGAGAGTTTTCATCTAGGCGAGCCATTGTAGATGTTGCTCACGAAGCTCTGATTCGTCATTGGCGATTGTTGCGGCAGTGGATTGAGCAAAATCGTGACTTGTTGAGGAAGCAGCGACGCATTGAAGCTAGTACCGTTATCTGGCAAGAGCATGGGCAGTTTAGGGGGTATTTATTGCAAGGGTTACCATTGGTTGAAGCTATTCAGTTTCAAAAGGAACGTGCGAGGACCTTTCCATTGTCTGATTCTGCCAAGATACTGATTCGCAAAAGTGTGTGGAAACAACACTGGAATCGACTTAGGATTGTCAGCTGGTTGATTGTACCGACGGTGTTGGTAGTTGGTTTAGTGGAATACAGAATTCGTGAGGACATCATCACAACAGATTATCCAAAGATAGAGAGCACTAATAGGTCTGTGCAAAGGCAAGCTATTAAATCTCTAGTGGCAGGTTGTCAATATGCAGTAATCCCTCAATACTTTGCAGAACGGATGTTTGGCAATTGTCGTTCACTCAGTGGCGCCAGCCTGCGTGAATCCGACCTGCGTGAATCCGACCTCAGCAACGCCAACCTGAGTGAAGCCAACCTCAGCAGCGCTAACCTCAGCGGCGCCGACCTCAGCAACGCCAACCTGCGTGAAGCTAACCTCAGCGGCGCTGACCTCAGCAACGCTAACCTCAGCGGCGCCGACCTCAGCAACGCCAACCTCAGTGGTGCCGACCTCCATGAATCTGCCCTCAATAGAGCTGACCTCAGCAACGTCGATCTCCGCAACGCAAAACTCCGTAAAGCCAACCTCCGCAACGCCGACCTCAACAGAGTTGATCTCCGCAATACCGACCTCCGTGAAGTCGACCTCAACAGAGCTAACCTCCGCAATAGCGACCTCAACAGAACCGACCTCCGTAACGCTCAACTCTTCGGCGCCAAACTCCACGAAGTTGACCTCAACGAAGCCAAACTCCACGAAGCTAACCTCAGCGAAGCCAAACTCTACAAAGTTGACCTCAGCAACACTACACTCAACAACGCCACACTTAGCAACGCCAAATTCAGTGAAGTTGACTTCAACAACGCCACACTCAGCAACGCCAAATTCAGTGAAGTTGACCTTAGCGAAGCCAACCTCAGCAACGTTAACCTCAGCAACGCTAATCTCAGTTTCTCCAACCTCCACAGAGCCAACCTCAGCTCTGCTGACCTCAGCGGCGCCAACCTCCGCAATGCTAACCTCAGCAAAGCCCAGCTCTTCGGTACCGACCTCAGTTACGCCCAGCTCAGCGGCTCCAACCTCCGCAACGCTAACCTCATCAGCGCTAACCTCAGCAAAACCGACCTCATCAGCGCTAACCTCAGTTTCTCCAACCTCAGTAGAGCCAGCCTCATTAGCGCTAACCTCAGTAAAACCGACCTCATCAGCGCCAACTTCCGCAACGCCGACTTCCGCAAAACCGACCTCAGCAACGCTAACCTCAGCAACGCTAACCTCAGCAACGCTAACCTCAGCAACGCTAACCTCAGCAGAGCCAAACTCAGCAGAACCGACCTCAGCAGAACCGACCTCAGCGAGACAATTTTCATTGTTACAGACTTGCGCGAAACCCGATTACTCACTCAGCAACAACTGGAGGGTGAAGCTCAGCCTTTCATTTGTAATTCTCCGTTCCCTAACAATATTAAAATTAATGGTGGTAAAGATAGAGATTGCGATCAGTTAGCTGAGATTTTATTTAAAGCGAAAAGAGAGTTTGAGACCCTTGAAGATGCCGAAAATTTTGTAAAGCGACAACGAAATAAACGTTGGGAATAGTTTGTCTATACTTTATAAAATCTTAGCTCTAGCCCCCCTAAAGTCCTTCCCAATTAATCGGAATCTGCTTGATTTCGTTCTCATTCCAAGCCGTAATCACCCCCTCCACCTTCGTCCCCCGACTCCCTTGCGACACATTCAACGAAGACACATGATACTGATACTCCAACCCAAGCCTTTGCTGCGCCAACTTCTCAATCCGCCCCACATCCTCTCCATTAAGTAAAAAGGTGACCGCAGCCACAGCCCCACCGACCAGCAGCACCCCCAACACCGCCGCAATCCCAATATCAAAAGGCTGAATCCGTGCCGCCCGCATTGCCGCCTGCACCGGCTTTCGCCCCAGCTCACAACAAACCCAAAACAACACAACCAACAACACCACAGCCGCCACCATCCCCGGCAAGATAGTGGCAGGCTCCAATCGCAAATACGTAAGGGTGAGATCGAGCGGCTGTAAAAAAGGAAACGTGAGGATAAAGGTGAGCAGCCCACCAAAGCCCAATGCAGAAAACCAACGCACGAAGGTAGCCGCCCGCAAGTTATCGGCGAGGAGTGCGCCACCTGCGATTACCGCCGCGATAAAGCTAAACTTTGAGGGGTAGAGGATTTCATTGATGGTGCAGTAGAGCGTTATCGCCAAATCAAGGAAGCCGAAGGCTACCAGTATCGCCCCACACCGCTTCAGAATTTTGCTAGATGGCTTGCTTCTCATAAGTTTTAAGGTCTACCCAAGAAATCACGTTTCCCAACTTCAACACCATTGTGCCGAAGGATGTCATACGCCGTCGTCACATGAAAGTAGACATTCGGCATCAAGAAAAATGACAAATAGGTCCAGCCTGGGAAGGTCATGCTTTCACCCTTGCCCACCGGAATGGTTATGTCCTTTGCTTCTGTGCCATTCACTTGCTCCTCAGAAAAGGTCTCTAAATACGCAATCGACTTTTGCAGTCGCTCAATCAGCTCTGAAAAAGTCGTCTCAGTGTCCTCCATGACAGGGGCCTCCGCACTGGCCAGCCGAGCGACGCCCCGTCGAGCCAAATCCGAGGCAATTTGTACTTGCTTCACCAGCGGAAACATATCTGGATATAAACGACTATTGACTAACACCGTGGGTTCAATGCCCTTGGCTTCGGCATGGGCCGCGCCTTTTTCCATAATCGCCGCTAAGTTTCTCAGGGCGCGAATGATTTGGGGAACTGAGGCTTTGTACATGGAAATCGTCACGGGCGATCGCTCCTAAACCGGTGTATCTTCAGCAGTACTATAGGCGATCGCAGAACGCTCAGAACGTGCCTACCATCACCTCTTCATGAATGCTAACGACTCTCCAAAAGACTGTCCAAAATTGCCTGTTTTTTCGTTACATAAACATCTTCGGTTTTAGGAAGCTCAGGAGTTCGGTAGAGCCTGTGGAGAGGTCTTTCCAAGTGCGATCGCCCAATGCCAACTGCACATACCCACAGGTCGGCAAATTCTCGAGCGGCTGATCTCCTACCATATTAATCAAGTCCGTCAGTGCCGAGTTATGGCCGACTACCACCACCTCAGTGAGTGAGTCATCTAGGCTCTGACACCATGCCAGCAAATCCCTCACTTCAAACGTATACAACGCCTGATCTATCTGCCACGAAATCTCTTTTGTGGTCAATTGCGCACACAAATTTTCAATCGTAGATTGCGCCCGCAGTGCCGGAGAGCAAAACACATGCTCAAACGCGCAGCCTGCTTTGACAATTTGTTCAGCCATCACCTCACATGACTTCAGCCCGCGCTTATTCAGCGGGCGTTCAATATCGGCCAGCGAACCGTCACTCCAACTAGACTTTGCATGGCGAATGAGATGTAGCTTTTTCATCGTTATCCAAAATAAAGTGAATATAGGGCGCATACAAGTCAGGTTCCAACAAAAAAGAGTCGTGACCTTTGGCAGAGTGAACGGTAATGTGCTTCACATCCATATTGGCCGCTTCCAATGCCCGCACAATCACCTTTTGTTCTTCTGGGTAAAAGCAAACATCCGAATCTATGCTGAAAATAAGATATTGCTGATGCCCGCAGTCCTTAAACAAATCTGGCTGCTGCGCATTAATGCTAAATCGCTGCCACATATCCATAATCCGCAGATAACTGTTGGCATCAAAGCGCTCCGCAAACTTCGTCCCCTGGTAAAACATATACGATTCAACTGGGTTAGAAAGCTTGTAAGACTTCCCTTCTGGCTGCTCCACCGCGATTTCTTTCCGAGCTCGCTTTTCCATCATATCTAGCGAGACAAAGGTTTTATGGGAGATAATCCGAGCCAGCAGCATACCTGCGGTTGGTGGCTCTGCGTCGTAATAGTTACCCCCCCTAAAGTTAGGATCGTTATGAATCGCGAGAATCTGTTCAAAATTATGAACGCGATGCAATACGGTCGTTTCTAATCCTGTTGCAATGGGCAACACTTTTCTCACCCGATGCGGGTGGCGGGTTGCTAGCAAAATGGACATCATGCCGCCCAATGAGCCGCCAATTACCGCATGCAAGCACTCTATGCCCAAATAATCCAATAACCGCAGCTGACTGCGCACCGCATCCCATGCCGTCACCTGAGGGAACTGGCTCCCATAGGGCTTACCCGTCTTCGGATTGGGTGAACTCGGTCCCGTAGAACCATAGCAACCCCCTAAGCAGTTCGCACAAATCACAAAATACCGATCCGTATCAAGCGCTTTTCCGGGTCCAATAAAAGCATCCCACCAGCCGGTGATACATTCATCATTCCAAAAGTTTTCAGCCCCTGGCACGGAAGTATTCACCCCGGCTGCATGCTGACTCCCGGTGAGGGCATGGAAGACCAGCACGGCATTACTGGCATCGCTGTTGAGCGTGCCGTAGGTCTCGTAGGCAAGGGTCAGCGACTCAAAAGACTCTCCCGAATCTAAGAGAAAGGGTTCATTTAAATGGAAAAACTGGGTTTGAACTGAGCCAATACTCATTAATTCAGGCGCTATGAGAGAAAAAGGAAGCGTTGCCTAGTGCAGCGTCAAACCTAAAAATTAGGGAATGGGAATTAGGGAGATTGGGGGAATTAGGGTGGTAGGGAGCACAGGCTAAATACGTTTCCCTAATTCCCCCAATCTCCCTAATTCCCCTACAAACCTGACCCTAAGCATTGACGCAACACTAGCTTCATGGATTTAGCATGAGTGGCGAATGAATGACACTGTTGGTCAATGTTTGGTCTAGTGACTGATATTCTGCTTCCCCTCATGTATGTGTTTCGCGTAGAGGTTACAGCTTTTAGCACCTACCCCATCGCCTGATTGAGATCGGCAATAATGTCATCGACATCTTCAATGCCAATCGCCAGCCGGATTAGCTCGGGAGCAATCCCGGCACCGGCCAAATCAGCTTCCGAGAGCTGAGAATGGGTTGTCGATGATGGGTGAATGGCTAAGCTCTTCGCATCGCCGACATTCGCCAAGTGCGAGAACATCTGAAGTCGCTCAATAAACTGCTTGCCCGCATCAGCACCGCCTTTAATGCCAAAGACCACCATTGCCCCAAAGCCTTTTTTCAGGTAGCGCTTAGCCACATCATGGGCCTTATCCGTGGCCAAGCCAGGATAGCGCACCCATTCCACCTGCGGATGCTGTTGCAAAAACTCAGCAACAGCCATGGCATTTTCACAATGGCGCTGCATCCGCAGGTGCAGGGTTTCAATACCTTGTAAAAATATCCAGGCGTTGTCGGGCGAGATGCACGCGCCTAGGTTGCGCAGGGGAATGAGGCGCATCCGCAGAATGTAGGCAAGGGGGGCTAACGGCCCCAGATCATGTGCCCAGCGCAGGCCGTGGTAGCTGGATTCTGGCTCGCTCATGAGCGGGAATTTTCCCGAAGTCCAGTCGAACTTACCGGAGTCAACGACGATGCCACCAATGCCCGTGCCGTGGCCACCCAGCCACTTGGTCAGGGAATGAACAACAATATCGGCACCATGCTCTAGGGGGCGCAGGAGGTAGGGGGTGGTGAAGGTACTATCGACCACGAGGGGCATGCCGTTTTCATGGGCGATCGCACTAATCGCTTCCAAATCCGCCACCTCTAACCCCGGATTACTCACCGTTTCGCAAAATAAAAGCTTGGTTTTGTCCGTAATCGCGGCACGAAAATTTTCAGGATCGCGCGGATCCACGAGGTTCACCTTAATGCCGAACTGAGGCAGGATGTTGTTAAACATCGTGTAGGTGCCGCCATACAGGGTATTGGCCGAGACAATTTCATCCCCCGTTTGGCAAATGTTGATAATGGCGTAATAAATAGCACTGGTACCAGACGCCACTGCCAAGGCCCCTGCACCGCCATCTAGGGCGGCTACCCGCTTCTCCAACACATCGTGGGTTGGGTTCATCAGCCGGGTGTAAATGTTGCCCAGCTCCTTTAGGGCAAACAAATTAGCCGCATGCTCGGTATCACGGAACTTATAGGCGCTCGTGCGGTAAACGGGCACAGCGCAGGCCATCGTGGTGGGGTCAGGTGCTTGCCCTGCGTGTAAACATTTTGTCCCCAAACCGTAATCTGCACTCATAAAAACCTTCTCTCGCACTAGAAATCATCAGTAAATCCTAACGTAGGCAGGTTTCCTCCTTGACGATTGCCCACATATTCTTCATAGCTCGATCGAGTTCGTCTTTTCAGGTTCATATTGCTTAATGGTTGTCCGCAGTCACCGGTTGCACATTATCTTGTTGGAATAGGCCAATTTATCTACCAATTTATCTAGGAGATCGAGTTCATGACCGGCGTTCATCAGCCCCCTGCCAACGGCGCGGCTAATAGCTCTTCTCCCGAGCCTCCTGCTTATAGGACTAATGCTAATCGTCCTGCTTATCGGACTAAGAGTAATAATGCTAAAAAGCTTCAGCGATCGCTACGCGGCAAAGTGGGTAAGGCGATCGCTGACTACCACATGATTGAGGACGGCGATCGCGTCATGGTGTGCGTTTCCGGTGGGAAAGACTCCTACGCACTCCTGGATATTTTGCAGCACCTGCAAAAGCATGCCCCGATCAACTTCGATATTTTGGCCGTAAACCTCGATCAAAAGCAGCCGGGTTTTCCAGAGCATGTTCTGCCGGAATACTTTGAGTCGATAGGGGTGCCCTACCGGATTGTGGAGCAAGACACCTATAGCACGGTGAAAAGGGTGGTGCCCGAGGGCAAAACCATGTGTAGCCTGTGCTCCCGCCTCAGGCGCGGGGTGCTCTATCGGGTTGCCGTAGAAGAAGGCGCGACGAAAATTGCCCTCGGCCACCACCGTGACGACATGGTTGAAACCCTCTTTCTCAATCTATTTCACGGTGGCAAGTTAAAATCTATGCCCCCTAAGCTACTCACTGACGATCGCCGCCACATTGTCATTCGTCCCATGGCCTACTGCGCGGAAAAAGATCTGGCCCGCTATGCCCGCTATCAGCAGTTTCCGATTATTCCCTGTACGCTATGCGGCTCCCAGGCAAATTTGCAGCGATCGCTCATCAAGCAAATGATCCAAGACTGGGAAAAACAGTGGGCAGGCCGCACAGAAACCATATTCCGCAGTCTGCAAAATATTGCACCATCCCAACTCGCTGACCCTAATCTGTTTGACTTTGGTGGGCTAGAAGCAGCGCGCGTTATGTCAGAAGACAAAGCAACAGAGAATAAAGCAACAGACGGTGAAATAGATGATGAGGCGATCGCACAGTTAGAAGAAACCTTTAACCCGTCACTAGCGCTACTTGAGCCTTAAAGTCGCTAAATCAAATCAACTAAATCAACTGATCAGTACTTTGGCAGCTACTTCAGCAGTTGCTTCGTTGGATAGGAGATCGCATGAGCAGAGCTTACGAATGGATTCTCCCTGATTGGCGAGTAAGTCAGCCTCAATTTGCTCAGCGGATAAGGGCTTAGAAAATAGGTACCCCTGGCCTAATTCGCAGCCTAATTGCTGTAGCCACTGAAGCTGTTGTTGCGTCTCAATCCCCTCTGCAACCACGGTTAGGCCCAGCTGATGACTGATGGTAATGATAGTACTGACCAGTTGATAATCACGGTTTTCTATTTCCATGTGGCTGACAAAGGAACGGTCAACTTTTAAGTTGTCAGCCGGGAAACGGTGCAGATAGCTGAGCGATGAGTAGCCAGTTCCAAAGTCATCAATGCTAATCTGAATGTTTCTTTGTTTGAGCTGAGTGAGTAAATCAATGGTTTGGCTCATGTCTTCAACCAAAATACTCTCTGTCAGCTCTAGACAGATGGCGCTGCCGTCTAGCCCTGTCTCAGCCAACAGTTGATCAATATCGTCAATTAGGCTGGGATTACGAATATCCTGCGCACACAGGTTCACGCTGATTTTGAGTGGGAAGCAGTCTGCAAACTTTGTTGTCCAGCTTGCAAGCTGTTGGCAGGCTGTTTTCAGGACCCAACTATCTAAGGGCACAATTAAGCCCAGTTCTTCAGCCAGCGGGATAAAATCACCTGGAGAAACAAACCCACGTTCAGGATGTTGCCAACGTACGAGTGCTTCAAATCCAATGAGTCGATTGTTTAAGATATCGACAATCGGCTGATAGTAAACAACAAACTCTTCTTGCTCCACCGCTTTGCGGAGGTTGGTTTCTAACGTGAGGCGATACAACGCCTGCGTATGCATCTCCGCATCAAAAAACTTGTACGAGTTTCCACCCTGATCTTTCGCTCGATACATGGCAATATCAGCATCACGAATTAAATCAGAGGCCTGATGGTACTCCTGTGTGCCGAGTACGACGCCAACACTTAGGCTGGTAAACATTTCGTAGCCGTTCACCATAAATGGCGTTTGGCAATCGACTAAAATTCTCTCTATGATTGGGATGATTTCATCAGTACCCGAAATTCCTTCGAGCAAAATGACGAATTCGTCACCGCCCAATCGTGATACCAAATCAATCTCTCGCACGTAGGTTTTAAGCTTTTGTGCGATCACGCTTAGGAGTCGGTCACCAGAGGCATGTCCTAAGCTATCGTTAATCACCTTGAACCGATCAAGATCTAAAAATAAAATGGCATAACGATAGTTTTCAGTGTGTTTGGCGCGGAGAATAGAAAGCTCAATTCTCTCCATCAGCAGTGCCCGATTGGGCAAGCCGGTTAAGGGGTCGTGGAGGGCATTATGCACAATGAGTTCATTGGGCGTTGTTGCATGAATATTTTCTGGGCCCCAATCTCTTAGATTTCTAAAAATATTCAGTTTTCTTAGTCAGTGAAGGCATAGCTATCCGGCATTCCCAAATGTGTCATCCGATTGAGTGCTGCACAAGCGAGTAGTAG
>JBCDAG010000114.1:0-18316 GCA_039186165.1 Cyanobacteria bacterium P01_F01_bin.53 | reverse complement strand
TTGAACTGTCATCGTATTTTCTCAGGATGGCAACTTGACCGCCCATCAAAACTCTCAAGTTATATTCGATATTTGCTAGCTGATCGCTTACGCTGCCCATCAATTTATTCTCTTGATTTGGCGATTGCCGCTGAAGCTCTTCAAGTTCTTCAAAATACTGCCTAACTGATGTTTTGAGCTCCTTTATTGCCTTTTCGCATCTAGCTTTAGTTCGACGATCCGCTGCCAAATCGCGATCTTCCTCATAGCCACTAATAAGTGCCTGAGTCCGAGCAACGTGCTCTTCTAAATCTTTAACCCTTTGCTGGAAGAATATAATGCCCATGGAAGCATCAAAAGTGAAATGTTGTGGTTCTATAGGATCTGGTATGCCAATTCGCCCCTGCTGACGAAAAGTCCTTATGGATTAGCGCTTTCATTACATAGGCCTGCCGATAGAATAGTGAGCCAATTAGGTTCAGTGATTTTACATAATATCCTAGCAAAACATAAGACTATTGACAGTCATTCTTAATAAAGTCGTTGGATCAAGAAATCTATTTGGCTAAATTTCTGAAGGATTGGGGCTAGGTTTAAGACTTTCTTCGCTTTCTATAAGAAAAGTACCAAGTATTAGCACAGAGCTACTGAATTTCATCATCGTTGCTCATCAGTAGACTCAGAGCATATTACTTCGGATAGTTTATGCAGTCTAACGGACTGCGTATCACCGGACGGAGGCAATGCGTGTGTGATGTCGATAGTGTATGCCACCGTTCCGTGTGCATGCGCTTGTTAGGCCGCGACGGCATTACCCTGACTCCATTCAGGCCCGTCGGTCGCTTCGGATGAGCCGGTAGCGTATAAAGCGCTGGTCTTGGAGCAAAATCTCGCCATCTTCGCGGAAACCAAGCCGCCGCATCGCTGCGACCCTTGTCCTACTTGGGGGAAGCAGGGCCGTAACGGAAGTAACACAGAGTTCTTCGAATGCGTGTATCAGAATCCTTCGGAAGAGAGCAGGGCCCGCTCCCCAAGACTTTCGACTGAGGATGAGCCCCACGTCTACATCATCGCCCTCTGGCTGAAGGCCACCCCAGCCGATGAACTCGTTATCTAACACGAAGGCCCAAGGCCCAAAGCCTCTCTCTTCCCACATTCGTTCTTTGGTAGCAACAAAGCGATCGCACTCGACATCTCCGAATTCATCCTGAGCCAGTGGCAGGTGCCGCCGGACTGCGGGATCGTTCATTAGGTCAATGATTGCGGCCGGGGGAATCTTAGTCAGCCGTGTGAACGTGATTCTATCGTAGTTGGCGGTTACCATGACGGAGGAGGTTGAACAAGAAACTATGGCAGACTCGATGCCTAACTACATATTCAGTGTCAAATCTGGTAGTTAAGATCTGCACTTTTGGATCTTATCTTATTAGTCATTTCTAAGCGATAATATCCGCGTTTACAGAACTTACATACCCTTTTTGACGTATGGCTCCGGAAAAACAGGGTGTTAAGTGTTCACTGCAGATGCATAATCGCCGAGCATCTGTGTGAAGCTAAGGGTTAGAAAACGAGAAAGAGCTTACCCACATAGGAATATAAGCGATCTCCTCAGACATAGATTATTCAAAAGACAATGTATGCTTGGGTGATCGCCGCATTTCCAAAAACGACAAGCAGAGCGGTGCAGGAATAGACAAAATCATATACACACTTGCGATCGCGCGAAAGATTGTTCGCTGAGTCTCGTTGCCGGTTAAATCTAAAATTGGGTGTCCCATCGCAACAGATAATCCAACTGAAATACAGGCGGATGTGACAAGAAATAACAAGATGAGATAGGCAATAGCCAGCGAGCGATTGTTATTGAAGGGCAATGCTTTTACAGCATAGAAATACAAGACATTCTCAAACGCAACTAAGCAGAGAAGAAGCTGAAAGCCCAGGTAGGGAAGGTAGTGACCGAAAAAGAGATCCTCAGTAATGGGGGGGCGAACCAATACTAGTCTGAACCAGATTGTTAACAAAAGTTCCACTGGCAAAAAAGTTGCGGCGACGAGAAAAATAGAGCGTGGAGCGTTCCCCTCACGATAAGCATCTTGAATTCTTAAAAAGTTGAAAATGAGGTAAAGGACAAAAGGAATCTCCCAGAAGGGCAAAAGCATTGCTGAAATCGTTCGACTGGGCTCGTGATCCAACACATTGCAGATGTGATTGAATCCAAACAGTTGATAGATTACTGTGGTTGTGGGCTCAACCTCAACCCATTTTTTAGTTACGATAACACCTACAAGCAGCATGAAGATGAGTGAGATATAGGCCGTAACCCTCAGAATTTCTGGATTAAATGTCAGCGTAAATGTATAGTTCGGTGAGTTCTTGCCAGGAGATTGATCAATGTTCATCTTTATCTTCTGTCACTGTATGGTGAAAGCGAGCACATATCCTTAAAAAGTACTGTGATTGCTCAAAAACCGCAAATCTAATGCCTTGCATCAGCGGCCATTTCATTCCCGTAGCGAGTGGAACGGTTTGACTGCATGCGCTTGTCACACTGAATTTCGAAAAACTCGGGATATACCCCTGCAGAAGATACGTCGTGGAAATTGTGAGGTCGGGTCAAGTGTAAAGTGTCTGTCCCAAAGTTATCGAATTCATGTATCGTATCCGGAATTCTCTGGTATTGCTGCTTGGAGGTTTACAACACTTTTATGCATTTTTCTGGGGGCAGGCTCAACAAGGTGTTGGCGAAGCCAATTTTTTCATTGCGCCAGTTCAGCGCAGCAGCCTCGCTCTCTCTGGATTTTCGGGCGGCCTCGAAATAGCTGTATGTTGGGTAGCCATAGGTCGGCGTCATCACCATGGACTGTTCGTTAACCCGCATAACGAACAAAAACTGGCCACGTTGGCCGACTTGCGCGCCGGGGTGATGCAGAGTGGTGTCACAGCAATAGCGATGGTCGCGGATTGCTCGGCATGTGTATTCAAAGGTATCCCTGGTGCCGCGCCCGGGAAAGGCTGTATTGATACTGATACCGTCGCGCTGCAGACGGCTGGTTCCAGCAGCCAGTTCAACGGCATACTGAACCAGGCGAAAGCCCAACACCACTCCCCCCACACTGCCCAGGCCGCTATATTGAATGGCGCCAGCCAGGGTGAGACGCAAACAATCGTCTCCCTCATACAGATACAGAGCGGGCGACACCCAGTTGGTTTCCGCTGTCAGGAGCTTGGAAATATCAGGTCTGTCCATTCTAATCTTCGCAGTGTTCTGACTTTACGTGGTTAGTCAAAAATATTGTATAAGATTCATGTCCCGAGGGTCTGTTAAGAGTGCAAAAGTAGACCCTAAGAAAACATATCGATATCGCCTAACGACCAAGTTCACCAGGCGGCGAACGACTTTGAAATTCAAAAACCGACGTGGGCCGCCGCTCCGGTGCAACGCTTTGTTATATTGCCTTTTTGATGGCGTCATCTAGCAACGGTTGCCACTGTGATTCATTCTGTTCTGAGGATAACGCTTGATTCACGATGAGCCAATCATCCACTGATTTGTGCTTGGCGTATTTGTTGAAGAGATTGTACAAGGCGTAGTAGGCGAATGTCGTGGGATCTGGGAATATCAAGTCGTCATCTTGTATAGCCACGATTGGTTCTTGATATCTCTTGGCCACGTTTTTGATATCGCGTCCTTCGCGGGCAGATTGAAACGCATCTGCTGGAAGTTGGGTGTCCACCGTTTGATGTGTTCCGCAGACTGTTTCGACGTAGTCCATCCTTGGATGAGTGGCGCAGAATTCGCGCCATTTGGAAAGGGCATGTTCTCCGAGGGATAAATGAACTTTTCGTTTTTCGGAGCCCGATAGTTCATGGAATTGTGTTGCGAGTGTGTTCATCGGCCATTTGGCATGGATATTCGAAGAAAGTGCAACGGACGGGATCTGTGTGGATTTGGCGGCATGGACGTAGCCTTCGGGTTCGGGACTTGCGAGCCACGGACGGCGGCTTTGGCAACTAGAGGAAAATTTTCCACCTAACACACCTATGTGTCAGATTAGGTGGAAATTCGTCTGCCTAATCACCCCGAAAAGGTAGTTAGGTGGAAATTCGTCTGCCTAATCACCCTATATGTCAGATTAGGTAGAAAGTTTCAGTATAATCATTCCCCTTCTTTGGATTTAGTCTGGCTTAGGCTTTATTTACATACAGAAGCCCATTTTGACTTAATGCAGCCTCCTACTCAGCCTCGCCCCAAGAAACTACTGGATCAGGTCTGTGAGGCTATTCGCGTTAAGCATTACTCCTATCGAACAGAAGAAATCTAAGCAGTGTGCGGATGCATACTCAAAGAGAAGGCTACGCCTACGTACACTGCGAGTCACTTGGCCCGCTGTCGAGTTAAGGTTCATACGAGAACAGTCTATTCCAGCCAAGTGGCCAACACTTTATTTACAGTGGATTCGCCGCTATATCCTTTTCCATAACAAGCGCCATCCTAAGGATATGGGTGTGGATCTGGCAATTTGTATTTCCCTCTTCAACACGGTGTCGTGATCCTCGAAGTGAAAAAGTTGTTCGATATCACTTGCACGAGAGTGGCTTGCAGAAGGCTGTCAAACGAGCCGTCCGTAGTACGGAGGATGCGATCGCACCCGCTCTATCAGCTAGCACGCAAATGGAATAACATTCTGATTGTGCAAGGCTGCTCGAATATTTGTACCGTAAGCCTGTTGAATATTGTCCATCGTCATCACCGCTTGGGGCGTATCGTTGGCCAACACGCGACGATTGAGTAAGAGCAGCCGATGATAGCGATTAAGCGCCTCGCCCCATTCGTGACTGCAAACGAGGAGCGTTTTGCCCTGTTGGCTAAGATTGGCGAAAATATTTAGCATAATGGCTTCCGTTTTTTTATCGATGCCGCTAAAAGGCTCATCCAACAAAAATAAGTCGGGCTGCTGGGCCAAGGCACGGGCCAGAAAAATTCGCTGCTGCTGACCGCCTGAAAGCTGACCGAGGGGGCGATGCTTGAACGGTAGCATTTCTACCCGGTCCAGCGCAGCGCTTACCAACTTCTTGGCTTGGGCATTGGGAGAGCGTCCCCAGCCGAGTGCCCTTGTTTGAGCCATCATCACCACGTTCCAGGCCGTAATGGGGTAATCCCAATCAATTTGCGATCGCTGTGGAACATAGGCCACCTGTCGCCTTTGCCGCTTGAGTGAAGTGCCATTCAGCAAAATCTTGCCCTGATAGGGCATCAAACCCAAAATAGCTTTGACTAGGGTGCTTTTCCCAGCACCGTTAGGTCCAATCAGCCCCACCCATTCACCGGGCTGCAAAGTCAGCGAAACCGCCGTCAGTGCTTCAACTCCTCGATAGTTGACCGATAGATTTTGGACCTCTAGCATATGGCAGGAATGATAATCATTATCGAAGATATGGGAAAAGTTTAGCAGATCATTTCTGGGCAACCTTATTTAGGATGTGATATTTTGAGAACGATTATCATTTTTATTCTATGATATCAACATCTAAAGGCGAGCTAGCCGCAGATCGGTCTGTGAAACTCCAAAGGGGTGACGATGCCATCAACCTTCCTAAGCAAGGAATGCCCGTCACCATCATCACTGGCTTTTTAGGCAGTGGTAAAACCACCCTGCTCAACCATATTTTAAATAATGCCCAGGGCCTCAAGGTTGCTGTGCTGGTGAATGAATTTGGCGATATTAATATCGACACTCAGCTTTTGGTTTCGAGCAATCAAACTATGGTGGAGCTGAGTAATGGCTGCATTTGCTGCACTATTAACGATAGTTTGATAGATGCGGTTTATCAGGTCTTAGAGCGAGAGGAGCGGATAGATTATCTGGTGATAGAAACCACCGGATTGGCCGATCCGCTGCCCATTATGATGACGTTTGTAGGCACAGAGCTGAGAGATCTCACCCGGTTAGACTCTGTCTTGGGTGTGGTCGATACTGAAACGTTTGGCCCAGCGCTATTGAAGCATCCGGTCTATGCCAATCAGCTTACCTATAGCGACGTCATCTTGCTCAACAAAACCGATTTGGTCAGTGATGACCAGGCCAATGCCGTTGAGCAAGATATTCATCTTCTAAAATCTGGCGCGCGGATTTTGAGCTGTAGCTTGCAAAATTCACCGACTTTGCCACTATCGGCCATTTTAGATGTAGGGCTAACCGATGTGGAAACCTTGGCCTTCTCAGAAACAGAGCTCTCAGAAAGGGAACTTTCTGACCATTTGGTTTCCGACCATTTTGTTTCGATGCCTTTTCGCAGCAATCGCCCCTTTGACTTCACGAAGTTTGAGCATTTTCTGATGCAACAGCTTCCCGAAAATATCTTTCGAGCCAAAGGCATTCTCTGGTTTAAAGATCAGCCACATCGGTATATTTTCCAGCTCGCAGGCAAGCGATATAGCCTTTCCCCGGACACTCGCACGCGCCCTACCCAAAACCAACTTGTGTTCATCGGGCACAAGCTCAACCCATTGCAACTCCACCAGCAGCTAGGAAATTGTTTAACGGGTAGATCCGTTTCTCTCCTGAGTCGTTAGCTTCTCTCCTGAGTCGTTAACGGCCTACTTGCCATCAAAGCCAACCAATTAAAATACCTTTTAGAACCCCTCGCACTTATGACACTCTCTCAATCGCCTGACACATCATCAATTTCGGCTGCATCTGCGGTGGCTTCATCGGCTGTTTTACCTACCGCTACCTTGCCCAGCTCGACGTCTCTCGTGCGGCCATCTTCTTCTCAGCCCACCGTTTCTGAGGCCGAAATGCAGCAAGCCGTGCGCACCTTGCTCATTGGCTTAGGCGAAAACCCTGACCGAGAAGGCCTAGTTGACACCCCAAAGCGAGTCGTTAAGGCACTCAAATTTCTCACCTCTGGTTACCATCAGTCTTTAGATGAACTAGTCAATGGTGCCATTTTCCACGAAGATGCCAAGGAAATGGTGATGGTCAGAGACATTGATCTGTTTAGCTCCTGTGAACATCATATTTTGCCCATTTTAGGTAAGGCGCACGTGGCGTATATTCCCGATGGCAAGGTGATTGGCCTGTCTAAAATAGCGCGCATCTGTGAAATGTACGGTCGTCGCTTGCAGGTGCAAGAACGTTTAACCGCCCAAATTTCTGAAGCCCTTGAGGATGCGCTTAAGCCCAAAGGTGTTGCCGTCGTTGTAGAGGCTTCTCACATGTGCATGGTTATGCGCGGCGTACACAAGCCAAGGTCTTGGACGACAACCAGCTCAATGCGTGGTGTTTTTGCCGATGATGACAGAGCCCGTCAAGAATTTATGAGCTTGATTGCTCATCGGCCTTCTTTTTAAAAGAAAACGCTTTAACAAGCTTGCTTTAGAGAAAACGCTTTAGAGAAAACACTTTAGTGAATATCCCTTTAGCAGGGGCTTTATTGGTTGAAAAATCTTTCTAGGAGAAAGGTATGAGTATCCCTTCAGGCTCAGATTCTGCGAATGCACTGTCGTTATCAATGGACGATAAACGCTTGCCCGTCACCATTATTACGGGGTTCTTAGGCAGTGGAAAAACTACCCTAGTCAATCACATACTAGAGACGTTTGAAGATTTTAAAGTCGCCATATTGGTGAATGAATTTGGCGATATCAACATCGATAGCCAGTTTATCGTCAAGCTCGAGCAAGACATGATTGAGCTGACTAATGGCTGCATCTGTTGCAGTATTAACGATGATCTGCGCAATGCGGTTTATCGGATGCTAGACCGTCGCGACCAGATTGACTACTTGGTGGTAGAAACCACAGGGGTGGCCGATCCACTGCCGATTACCCTCACCTTTTTGGGTACAGAACTGCGCGACATGACTCGACTCGACTCGATACTCACCCTAGTGGATGCTGGGTCTTTTGCACCGGATCTGTTTGATAGTCAGGCGGCTTATAGCCAAATTGCCTATGGCGATATTATCGTACTCAACAAAACTGACTTGGTGGCAAGCGATCGCATAGAGTCACTAGAGAAAAGCATTCGCGACATTAAAGCAGGCGCTAGGATTATCCGCGCCGAGCAAGGAAAAGTGCCGCTGCCGCTGATTATTGATGTCAAGGTGGGAGAGACGGGCGCTTACCAAGAAAAGGCCAAAGAGAAGATTAGAGAAACGGAGTTGGCCAAATCCCATGGGCATCATGACGAGCATGGCCATTCACATGATCACTTACACGAGCATGGTCATTCCAACGAGCATGACCACTCGCACGACCACTCGGCCCATGACCATTCACACCATGAGCACTCCCACGATCATGGCCACTCGCACGACCATTCACACCACGACCATTCACACCATGACCATCACGCTGGTCATCTAGAAAATGACGGATTTGTGTCCTTTTCTTTTCAGTGCGATCGCCCCTTCAGCCTTAAACCATTTCAGCAATTTCTCGATAACCACCTACCCGAAAATGTTTTTCGTGCCAAAGGCATTCTGTGGTTTCAAGAGAGTCCCGCCAGACATTTCTTTCAGCTTACGGGCAAACGGTTCCAGCTCGAAGATAGTGAATGGAGTGGCCCTCGCGGCAATCAGCTCGTATTTATTGGCCAAGGCTTAGACGAAGCAGCCATCACACAAATGCTAGAAGACTGTGTAGCGCCTGTTGCATTACCGGTATAGCAGGTCAAGCGCTGGCTGTGGGCTCGCTGGCTATGGGTTCTCAGTAGCTGAAGATTCAGCACAGGGAGCGCATAGCCCAAAAAACTCAAGCGTGTGATAGAAAATCTGAAAATGAGAGGACTCTCCCAACCTGTCTTGAAAAGACTGCACCGGGCACTCTTCAACGGGGATAGAGGTGCCGCAGTTTAGGCAGGTTAGGTAGTGACTGTCATCAGAGGTGAGGGTATACATCCACTCACCGTTCGGCAGTGCTCTAGCCTGAGCGAGTCCTTTTACCTGAAGTGATCGCAGCGAGCGATAAACCGTCGCCAGTCCGACGGGCTGCTGCTGCTCTTTTAGCCGCTGGTAAATCGCCTGAGCAGTTAGCGCCTCGCCAGCTTGCTCTAGTAAAAGATGAATCTGCTTCTGGGCGCGGGTCAAATGGGGAAGCGAAGAAGCAGAAGAAGACTTTGAAGAGAGCTTTGAATCAGGCGGAAGAGAAACGGGTTTCATGGCGTACTGAATCTCATCACAGCAAATGTAACAACTTGTTTAGCCTTGCGCCCAGATCGAATTCGGTAGACGCAATTCGGTATGTGAACTAAAAAATGATTATCATTCTCATCTTAGTCCGTAAGGCGATAAATGTCACATCAGCTTTCTATTCATCATCGGCCCTGACGACCCAGGCGCACATAGGGACTTCGCCGAATGGTGCGAGAGTCCCGCATGATAAATCCACTGTGCTTGCTGCTTTCCTCTTTACGCCAATTGGATAAAGTCGAGCTTAGCGTAGAACACTCGCAAACGATAGCTTGTCCGGTAGGCTAACTCAACTGACAAACTAACCAGAAGTATCGTTACCAAATGAATGCATATCCCAGGGGACAACCGAGAAAAAGAACAGCGTCAATGCCATGACTAGACCACTGGTGAAAAATTGGCAGCCCGAGGTGTAATCAAGCGCTGCGATGAAAAAGCCCTTCTGAAGAAAGATCGCACCGACATGAACCAAACAAGCCGCTGTAAAGCACTGAGACTGCATACCCATCGCCATCGCGCCATAGCCTATGGCACATAGGCCCAGCCACAACACACAAAGATTCGACAAAATCAGGACACTACTGTCAAAAATGCCGTAGGCCGTGGCAACCGTGCCCAATGCCATCAGCCCTGCCCAAAGCAAAATAACCCAGCGAAGCCTTGCACTGCTAGCAATGACCCATGTAAGCCCAGATGCGATCGCAATGCCTGCGCCTGTGAGTGCGGCATCCACGATGGCTTGAATCGTCCAGCTCATTGTAGAAAACTGCGCTAACGAAAAAATAACTAACGTTACAACACCCCACACAATAAAAGCTTGATCAATCACCGTAAAACAGAGACGAGGAAGGGTATGCAGCCTGTAAGTAAAATGACGTTTGATTACACCGCCAGGGGGCTGCATACTGCTCGTTTGCTCGGCTAAGAAAGGTTTTGAGAAGTCGCGAGAATCAAAAGCAATCATGATGTTCTCCTGAATGACCAGAGGAATAAGTCGCTGTTACGATTTTTGTGCGAGCGGCAGCAGGCTTATGCGTTGCTCGACATCTCTATTACACAGAGCAAAAGGCTACGTTAAGGGCCAAGGAAAGGCTGACTTATGGCTGACTTGTAAATTAAGAAATTGTTTGTTGTTTTAGAAATTGAGAATGCCTGATGCATCGAGCAGTCGGAGCAGTCATTAAGCATGCAACAGTCGCTACTTAGCCACTTGGGAAGCAGCAGCCAAATACTGTTATTGACTGTTATTGAATCCGCATTAATGAGAGCTACTTGTTCAGCCTGTGTGGTTATCGAGCTAGGCTGGGCGCTCTAGGCTGTGCTGTGATAACCGCATTGGGAATATTAAAGGTAACTGGCGCGATTCGTTATCCCATGGACACTCCCAATCTCCACCGATTTAAGTGGGGCAAACCTCTTTCTCGCTCACTATTGTGCGCGGTTCCGTTGATGGGCCTGAGTTGGCTGCTGAATACCTACACCAAAGCAGCGATTGCCAGCACAACTCAAGCTCCAGAGGAGAGTAAAAATGTACTGGTTATCCATTCCTACAACCCCGAGTTATCTTGGACACAAGCGCAAAAAGACGGCATTGACCAAGGCTTTCAAGACGCGGAGCAAGACGTTACGGTATACCACGAGTTTTTAGATGCCAAACGCTATCCAGACTTGCACTATCAGGAAGAATTTTTAGACTACGTTAAAAGCAAATACGAAGATACACCCCTGTCCGTGATGATGGTTTCTGATGATCCGGGTTTGAACCTGATCCTGTCAAAGCGAGAGGTGTATTTCCCCACCCTGCCGATTGTGTTTATGGGGATTAACCAGGTACAAGAGGATTTGCTCAATCAGCCTTTCCTCACGGGGGTGTTTGAGGAGCATAGTAATGTTGAAACCGTAATGGAGGCCGCGCGTCAAACAGGTGCAGACCGCGTGATTGTCATTAGTGATTCGAGCGCAACGAGCCAGGGTAACCTCCGTAGCCTTGAGGCTGGGCTCCTGGACTATGACGATGCCCCAGCGGTGATTGAGGTACAAGATGTTGTGACCTCAGAGGTTGAATCTCGGTTAGGAAAGTATGCGGATGATTTACCCATTGTGTTTGCCGGTCAGTTTCGTGGCGGGAGTGCAACAGGTCCGCTAGTGCCGTTTGGGCAAGAGGCTCAACTGTTGCGATCGCAGTTGCCCAACCCCCTATACACACAGACCATGATGTTGATCGGCCATGGCACCGTTGGTGGGAAGGTGTTAGACGGCAACTACCATGCGCAGCAGGCTGTAGAGCTTGCCCAGGCCGTATTAGACGGGACCCTAATCAGTAATATTGACCCCATTCTTGAAGCCAAGAATCAATGGGTCTTTGATGCACAGGAACTTGAACACGCAGAAATCAACACAGCACTGCTACCGCCAGAGAGTGTTTTAATCAACGTGAAACCCTCTTTTTACAGCCAATATCGCACGTTAGTTTGGGTGGTAGGCACCCTGTTTGTCAGTGGGATTGTGACCATCACCGTCATGAGCTATGCCATTCGGCGTCAGCACAAGGCCGAGCAAAAGCTTAGAGAGCACGAAAAGCAGTTAGAACAACGGGTCACTGAGCGAACCGCTGAATTGAGCACCACGCTAGAAAGATTACAACAAACTCAAGCTCAACTGATCCAAACAGAGAAAATGTCTAGCCTCGGTCAGCTCGTGGGCGGCGTGGCCCATGAACTCAACAATCCACTGACTTTTCTGTCAGGAAATGTGCGCTGCATGGAAGACTATGTTCAAGATTTACTCGGTACGATTCAGCTCTACCAAAGTCAATTCTCCCTAGAGAACAATCCTGCAGATAACACTTCTTCGGTTGAGGCCATCCGTCAACATAGTGAGGCCATTGACCTTGAATATATCCAGCAAGATATTCCAAACGTATTGAAGTCTATTTTTGATGGGGCTGGCCGAGTCCAAAAAATTGTTTCAGATTTACAATCTTTTTCTCGCTCAGATGAACAAGGCTGTAAGCCCACTGATATCCATCAGAGTATCGAAAGCACTTTGAATATGGTAAACGCGCTGCTCTCCCAAGGTATTGAGGTTCATAAAGACTATGGCGATTTACCCACTGTTGTTTGCAATCCCGGTGAGATTAATCAGGTGCTGTTAAGCATCCTAGTGAATGCCATTGATGCGATGAACGATAACAATACGCCCGTAAAGGAAATTTTTATTAGGACTTGGGTGACCGAGGGTAAGCACATTCACATTGGTATTAAAAATTCAGGACTCGGCATTCCATCTGAGATTCAAACCAAAATTTTTGATCCGTTTTTTACCACTAAGCCCGTTGGTAAAGGAACGGGACTAGGACTGGCGATCGCCTACCAAACCATGCAAAATCACCATGGCAACATACAAATTAAGTCAGAAGAATCCAGCGGTCCCGAATTCATTATCGATTTACCGATTGAGGGGAAGTGCCCTATTCAAAGTGATCCTGTCACTGCTACTAGCTCAAACTCTCCAAGCTCTGAAGCTTCTAGGTTAGAGTCAGTCAGCTAAGAAAGAAGCTGCGAGCGAATCCGCTATGTCAATTCTTGAAGCGGCACATTTTTGGGAAACAATAAAACCAAGTGCTCTACTCTCCCCAGGCACCTGCTGGTAGGTTGAATAAATCATAATTAAAATTATTTCAAGAAGGTTGAAATCCCTTGATACATAAGACCATAGTCGCTCAGAGCGCTTCGAAAATGGTCTAAATTATCTGGGAAAATTGACATCTCTAAAAGCAGCTTCTATGATTACCTTCAGGTGCAAGCTGCCATGCAATTTTCGATCAATCTCTAGCCAGTTATTTCCAGCCAGTCAATCTCTGGCCAGATAGTGCAGATAAGCTCATGGCGTTAGTCGCTTGCCATTGCATCAACGATTGGACGCCATCGAGGAAGCGCCAGGATGAAAGGTAGCAAGATAGAAATTGAGCTTTTTTGAGTTTCTTGATGCTTGTATCAGCCCTGGTATGTACTCTACCGTTTGACAACAGGCCCAATCGTTTGATCTGCTTTAAGTGTACTCAACAGCGCTGCACAGCCTCAGCGGAGCTGTATGGTGCTCGCATTCCGTTAATCCGTTAATATCTTGAAAACGCGTTACTTTTCCTTCCTACCCTGAGTACCTTTCAAACCTCTGGGCCTGTTTTTAAGACTCGTTTACTTAGAAGGCTCGCTTACTTAGAGAGCTGGTATATTCTGTCACCTGTTATAGGAAAAACAGAAGAGAGTTTATCAACTTAAAAACGAATGAACTCTCTTTTGCGTGCGATTTGCCTCCTAGAGAGCAGCCGTATCCCTAACGAAACTGAGCTTGTTAGCGATCGCCTGGTTTCTATTGATCGAAAAATCGACTGATCGAAAAATTGACCACTATTTTGTCTGACCCAACAGTCAGTGCCCAAAGCAACTGGCTACTGTTTGTGATGCCATCCGCACTGAACTGACCTAACATTTGAGGAAATATATAATGGCTCAACCAACAGCCAACGACCAATACCTGATTGAACTTATTAACCAGATTCGGGCAAATCCTGAAGCCGCTGCAAAGCGTTATAACGTCTCTTTAGGCAACAACACTGCTTCGCCTAAAGAGCCCTTAGCCCTTAGCCTTCAATTGACAGAAGCTGCCCAGGCCCATAGTCACGATATGCTGCAAGGCGGCTTCTTTAGCCATAACGGTGCAAATGGTAGCCGCTCGACCGAGCGCATTGAAGCTGCCGGATTCCCGTTGCAAACCTTTAGAACACCACAAAATCAACTGTGGTCTTATGGTGAGAATATTTCAGCCAAACCCCTTGAAGATATTGATAACCCTAATCCAACTGTGACGGCTCAAGATGTTGAGAATCACATCTATTGGGCCGCAGCGGGTGGTGGCTGGATGCCCAGCTCAGGTCATCGAGACACCATTTTGCGAGAAGGTTATAAGGAGATTGGTGGGGGGGTTGCCAATGGCCCCTATGCCCGTTATGGGAACAAAAGCTACTCGCTTGCAACAGCCAACTTTGGTACTCAAGATATTGATGGCGTTGATGACACTCAAAATCTTGATCAAGCATTTTTAACAGGTGTCGCATTCAACGATGAAGTCACAGATGATGACTTTTATACCCCTGGCGAGGGCTTAGGTAACATCAGAGTTAAGGCAGTTCGCAAATCAGATAACCGGGAATTTACCACCCAAACATTTGGCTCAGGCGGCTATTCACTTGGCCTCAGCCCTGGTAACTATCAAGTCACTTTTTCGGGCGGTGGATTAAGCAAATCTGTTTCGGAAACCGTTAACATCGGTAACCGTAATATCAAGCTTGATCTCGATACCGACGCACGCGGTATTGTCGCAGGCCCCAGCCCTGTTCCGAATCCGAATCCCAGTCCATCTCCAGAGCCAACCCCAGAGCCAACCCCAGAACCAGAACCAGATCTGACACCCCCGACCCCAATTCCAGAACCTGACCTAGTCCCTACACCGACTGGAGCCAATATTGGCCCCGACTTTAATGGCGATGGACAGACCGATATTCTCTGGCAAAATACCTCCAACCGTCGCATTATGACTTGGTTGATGGATGGTACCAAAAAACAACGCAGATCTCGAATGGGTAGAGTTCCCAAAGGTTTTGAAGTGCGGGCTGTTGGAGATTTTAACGGGGATGGTCAAGATGACTTGATCTTGCAAGATTCAAAAGGGCAAGTTGAGGCTTGGTTTCTGGACGACACTCGACGAAATGGATCCCAAACTATTTTCCAATACCTCTATGATCCAAATCAAAAAATACAGGGCGCTGATGACTTCGATGGTGATGGCAAAGATGACCTTCTTGTGCGTGATGCCACCACAGGTGAAAACGAAATTTGGATGATGGATGGTACAACCTGGCGCGAGGACGTTGGGTTGCCTTCCCTAGAGGGTAAAGACTGGCAAATAGGCGGAACAGCAGACTTTAACAATGACGGGAAAAAGGATCTGCTTTGGCGTAATCAGGCTACGGGGGAAAATAAGGTTTGGCACTTGGAGGGCGGCACTCGTTTAGATTCAGTCGAATTACCAGCCTTAGAAGATAACAACGAAACTATTGCCGGGGTTAGCGATTATAACCAAGATGGGCAGGCTGATGTTTTCTGGCGTAATCAGGCTACTGGAAGAAACACAGTGTGGCTGATGGAGGGTGATCAAAAAACAGAGGAAAAACCTCTTCCGAGGCTATCGAATACGGCCTGGCAAACAGATAGCAGTGTCGGATTAGACAAAACCACTGCTCCCACGACGCCAACCTCCGAGCCTGCTCCTGCGCCTTCACCAACACCGGCCCCTACCCCAAGCCCTACGCCTGACCCTGATCCAGTACCAGCACCGACGCCTGTTCCTAATCCAGAGGATGCTGTTACACCCAGCGATCAATTTGACCAGGCGGTTCTGACACTGGTCAATCAAGAACGTCGCCAGCGAGGCCTAGACGCTCTGAATCTAAGCGAAAAATTGGATAAAGCAGCTGATCTCCATTCTCAAGATATGGCCGCCAAAAACTACTTCGACCACACAAGTCGAGATGGGTCTAGTCCAGGTCAACGGATTGAACAAGCCGGTTATACCGAGTGGCGGCGTTGGGGTGAAAACATCGACTGGTATCGAGGAACTGCCAAAGAGGTCGTTCAAAGTTGGATGGGTAGTTCAGGCCATCGGCAAAACATCTTAAATCGTGACTTTACGCATATGGGCCTAGGCTATGCATCCGACGACAATATTGAAGGCGAGCATCGATGGACACAAGTTTTTGCTGCCGGAGACCCCAATCCTGGTGAATATGTCGCTGAGACAAAAGCCGCTTATCGTCTTGGTTCAGCACCGAGTAGGTTAGAGTACGATAGCTCGCTATTCGCAGACAACACTTTTGGGCAAGAACTTTCGACAAATGGATTTACACCAGGATCAGATAATCTCAATCTTAACGGTGGCACATTGAATGTTGTTTAACACAAATAGGGGATTCTAGATTGCCATCATGTTTTCCCTAGTGTGATAGCAATCTGATGAGCATCAGATTGCTATCACACATTTCTTCTCTCTAGAAATACTCTGGCCATACCTAAGAAACTAGAGTGCTGAAATCACAGATGTACGATGGATTCTATAGCTGTCCTGGTGGGTTCTTTATCATTACTGACACCCTACATACTGGGTAGTTTTTCTGTCTAAATCTCTTTTTTTTTCGAATTATTTTACTAATTTATTATCACACTCGATAGCGCATAGCCTCATTCAGAGAGTGCCTAGCCTCTTTCTGCTCTTCCTGGTGAAGAGTTGGTGTAATAGTATTCCGAGGGCGATCGCCCATCCTAAAGCCAAGGCTTCCAAGAAGCCTGCAACGCCACTGACACTCCAAATTAGCTGCACAATGCAGTAGTCCATAGGTGAGAGCTTTTTACGGGCACGATACGCCCACTCATACAGGCAAGAGAGTCCCAAATAAAGGAGCAGTCCACCGAGAATAGACGTGGGGAAATAGGTGAGCCAGGGCGAAAACAGTAGCGGGAGTAGGATAAAGGTAGCTGCTCCAGTCACCGTTACCCAGCGGCTGCGTCCCCCTAATCGGTGCATGAGTATGGAGCCTCCCATTGAGTGAAAAGCAAGCATGCCGCCGCCCATCCCGAGTAAAACATTGGCACGACCGGCCACTTTGAGTTCATGGTTGAGGTCAATATCTTGTGCCATCACCACCTCTAGGCCCTTCACATTCATGAGCAAAAGCACTGCTGTTAAAACGCTTACCGTGCCTGCACACATCCACTGAGAGCCAATAGCTTGCCAATTAATCCGCAACAAATCAGACCAGTTCAGCAGTTGCCAAGTCGTCTGCAAGGAGGGAATGCCCAAAGTCAGGCCTTGGGTATTGGCACCATCCGGTGAGATACCAGAGAGGGATAAAGTGCCGTAGAAAAGGGCGATCGCGCTAATGAGACTACCAGCAATTACCAAAGAATGGCGATGGCGACGAGTCACAATGAGCAAATATACCGCCAGCAATATGCCAGGCAGCCACTGCATGAGTGTACTTGAATTGGTAAAACTACTGAAAGACAGCGCATCTATCGGCTGCTTAAACAATATTTCGACAGCTCCCTTCACCAATAGCAATCCACTACTGGCAACAAAGCCACCAATCACTGAATTAGGCAGCCAGCGAACGATGTTGCCTAGCTTCAGTGCACCTAGCGTCCAAAGAAACAGCCCTGTGAGAAGAGACGTGAGGGCAATAGAGACAATAACGGTGACCAGTAGCTCCTCTGGGGAGGCTGTTGGCGGCAGCTCTCGAACCACCATGCCCGTACTCCACGAGAGAATCGCGGTCGGAATCGCGGCCAGATCGGACACCATGCCAGGAAATGAACTCATGAGGGCCACCATCAGTCGAGCGGCGGCGGCACTAAAAAGCACAAAGCCGATGCCCGCAGAAAGATAATCCGACAGGCTATTGGAAAAAATTAGGGCGGCAAAGGAAAGATCGAATAGAACGCCCAAGGTACCTGTGGTAATGCCCACAGAGAGCGTAGAAGCCCAGCTATTACGTAGAAGAAGTGTATTCATAGGTCGAGTGGGGCAAAGAGCCAGAATGCAACTATTGATAGTTATAAAATCCGGATGGCTACGTTCGAGGCTACGAAAGGCTAACTTGCGGCTAACTTCGGTGTGGCTTAGGCTCGGGGTGTAAAAGCTGCGCCAAACGGCCCCAATCTGAGGAGGTCAGGACTATTTGGGGGCTGCTGATTTTAAGGGGCTGTGTTGGCCTGACTTATCCGAAATTCAATATGGCTTTTCAGCAGGGCTTTTCAGCAGGGCTTTCCACAGGGCTATTGCTGTCGAACCCTTCAGACTTTTATTCCGAGCATAGTTCGGCCAATCGTTATGACTGAGGGGCAATGACAAGGAAAATGCATGTGGGTATGCTTTGCTTGACTCCTATAGAAGTTACGCATTGACAAAGTCGTGTTCATGATGTGAGGAAAACGTAGACTCGGCCACATTATCCAGAATAAACTGACGAATGACGGGTACAAATAATTGACGCGATATCTCGTAGCAGTTGTTGATAATGCCTTTG